>PKSZ01000744.1:0-2342 GCA_002869425.1 Marinilabiliales bacterium | reverse complement strand
AATTATTATGTTTATCTGCCTGATGGTAAATATTAATCCAAGTAAAAAAACCGCAATTAATACATATTTTGATTTTGGCGATAGGAAAAACCTTCTGATAATATAAATAAAGGTAGTAATTGCGAAAAGCGAATAAACATGACTAAAAGAGGCTTCCTGATTGGTATAGTATGCGATGGATGTAGCCAGTGTAATGTTAAGTTGGGTAACCCGGATAACCCAGCCTTTTATTTTGTAAGTTTTGAGGATTTTTCTGAGAAAAATTAAGGCCAAAAACAAATAAAACAAAGCTGCAACCATCACAGTAGATTGGAAGCTTTCTTCGTATCCGCTTAGTTCCGAATTGTTGCCTTCCATTATGAGATTGGTAAGAAAAAATGGCGATATCAGCAATGCTGATCCAACAGTGTATTTGTTGATTTTTAGCTCTTCAAATGAAGTGTATACACCCAATGAATTAATACGCTTGTATAATTCAGGCTTTTCTTTTTCCGGATGGTTTTTTCGATTTATGTCGGAATGAATAAAAACAGACGGAAGGTAATCGTAATAACCAATTCCGTCAGCAACAATAGTTTTTTTTGGTATCCCGGTAAAGTATGAAAAGGACAAAATCAACAAAGCAACAACAAGCAATTCTGCATAAATTGCGGAAAATAAATTGCCTGCTAACTTCATTTTAAAATGCTTTTGTTGAGTCGCTTACGGTGTTATGCGTCCGTACATTCTTGGAAATGGAATGGTTTCCCTGATGTGTTTTAATTTACACATCCATGCCACCATTCGTTCCAGACCTAAACCAAAGCCTGCATGCGGAACAGAACCATATTTTCTCAGATCGAGATACCAATCGAATGCTTCCATTGGAAGTTGATGTTCATCTATTTTACTAACAAGCCATTCAAGGTTCGTTTCACGTTCACCACCACCAACAATTTCTCCATATCCTTCCGGGGCAAGAACATCAACACCTTTTGCAAGATTGTCGTTGTTTTCATCCCTTTTCATATAAAAAGCCTTTATTTCATGAGGCCAGTTGTACACCATAATAGGTACTTCAAACATTCTGGTTAATACGGTTTCATCTGATCCACCAAGATCGTTTCCATATTTAAAATTCTTAGCCGATTCAATCCACTGTGGAATGTTACGTGCTGATTCTTCAAGATCTTTCAATTCATTTTTCAACTGGTCAACACGACTTTGAAGGAAATTTCTTTTTCCTTTTTTTATGCCCGGTAAAGTAAGTTCCTGCTCGTTCTTTTCAATTAATTCTGTGTTTTCCTTCAGTTTTGCCTGAATTTCAGAAAGGTCTTCTTCCAGAATTTGTATAGTGGTTTTTCCATTCAAGGGTTTTTCTCCTTTCAGTATTTGAACTGCTTCATCATATGTCAGGCGAGGGAATTTTTGCTCAATAATCTTTTCAAAAGTGTCTGTGTTTCTTTCCAGTACTTCAAGTTCTGATATGCAATTGCTATAAACATCTTTCACGATTCTTTTCAGGAACGCTTCGATAAGATCCATGTTCATATCGTTGTTGAAGAATGCCATTTCTGGTTCAATCATCCAAAACTCAGACAAATGTCTTCTGGTTTTTGATTTTTCCGCTCTGAATGTAGGTACAAAAGTATAAATTTTACCCATCGCCATCGCCATTGCTTCACCATACAGCTGTCCGGCTTGGGTGCGATAAGCCTCTCTGTCGTAAAATTCAGATGAAAAAGTGTTGAAGTTCCTTCACAGGCATTTCCGGTTAATATGGGGCTGTCCATTTGAACAAAACCTTCTTCCTGGAAAAAATTATGTATAGAATAAATAATCTGGTTTCTGATTTTCATAATGGCCCACTGACGCTTAGCACGTAGCCATAGGTGCCTGTTGTCCATTAAAAACTCTACACCATGCGGTTTATTTGTAATGGGATATTCTTCTGCAAGATGAATAAGCTTAACTGCATCTGCCTGAAGCTCAAATCCACCCATTTGTCTTTCATCCATTACAATCTTTCCTGTAATTTCAACAGAACTCTCCTGTGTTATTGATTTGGCTATTTCATATGATTCAGCATCTACATTTGTCTCATCTATAACACATTGTGCAAATCCCGAACCATCTCTTAAAACTATAAAAACAAGTCCTTTACTGCTTCTTTTGTTTGTAATCCAACCTTTGGTCGTTATTACATTATCAACATGGTTTTTAAAATCAGAAATTAGTACACTCATAATTTTGTAATCCTTTCATTTTTATGCGAACAAAATTATTAAAAAACACGTATATTTGATGTATAATCGTAACTAAAATGCTAAAACAAAGTTTACAGCAAAAATTATTGCAAAAGC
>PKSZ01000037.1 GCA_002869425.1 Marinilabiliales bacterium | reverse complement strand
CCCCACATTTCTTTGAATTTTGTTTGGGTAAGTTTGATGGCTTTTATTTTGGTTTTGGCAGGTGTTATCTTTTATGCTTTCAAAATGGATTTTAACCAGGAAAGTATTATGCATTTTGGTCATTATTTTGAAATGTTTGCCATTGGTGCAGTGTTCTTGTTTATTCTTGTTCCAAATATTGCCAGAATGTGGTACTTTACAGTACTAAAAGACAAACCAAAAATAAAGTTTGGTAAGTATTTTAAAGTTTTGGGTAGTCTTTTTATACACATGTTTACACAGAAGCAAACGCTTGGATGCGATGAAAGTCGCTCTCGTTGGTTTTTGCATTTGGTGCTTGTGTTTGGCTATCTTACTCTTCTTGCAACTACTGTTGCTTTGGATTGGTTTGGTACCGATAATTCAATTATTATAGCGCTTGGATACATCGAAGCCTTCCTTGTATTTAGTATAACTATTATTTTTATGTTGGGCAGAATTTCCAAAACAAGGGAGATGAGCAAGTTTTCGCAACCATCTGATATTTTCTTTATTGTGTGGTTGTTTTTAATGGGCTTAACAGCTTTTGCAGTTCGTTTGTTTATTGATCTTGATTTATTAACAACAAATTTCTGGCTGTATCTTGCTCACCTAACAATTTTAGCACAATGGGCAATAATAATTGTACCTTTTGGAAAATGGACACATTTTCTATATCGCTCATTTGCAATGTATTTTGAAGAGCTAAAAGCACAAAAATAAAATCTTTAGGGTAGTCTGATTGCTATCGGTTGGTTATGCCGGTTTGATATTTGGGAAAACAATCTACATCTTTGTGAATATTTATTTACTTCTTCTCTATGATCAGACTGCCCGAAGATTTAAATTGTCTTACATGACAGAATCGGCCTGCCATATTTGATGCTCTTACTCCTGAGCAGCTTCGCAAAATCAGCGATAACAGAATTATCGTTAAGTATAAAGCAAACGAAACTGTAACAAAACAGAATTCGCCGGCATCTCATACATTTTGTGTACGTAAAGGAATTGCCAAGCAATTTATAGAAGGCCCGGACGGAAAAAATATCATTCTTAAAATATTGAAACCTTCAGACTATGTTGGAATAACCAGTATTCTGTCTGATAGTACATTCAGGTTCTCCGTAAGCACCATAGACGATTCCTACTTTTGTTTTACTGATAATGCAATAATGAAGGAACTGATTGAAAGCAATATCGAGTTCTCAAATCGTATCAATATTGCGCTTACCGATATGCTTACCCGTTATTTTGATAAAATTATCGACCTTACTCAAAAACAAATGCCCGGAAGGATTGCTGTTGCTCTTTTATATTTATATGAAGAGATATATAAAGATGATGGATTTGATATTTTTGTAACACGGCAGGAGTTGTCAGAACTAACTGGAATGACAAAAGATAGTGCAGGTAGGGTTATTAAAGAATTTTCTAAAGAAGGAATTATCCATGCCCGTGGAAAATATATCGATGTTTTGGATTTGAAAAAACTGAAACATATTGCTCAGTTCGGTTAAGTAAGAATCAGTTAATCAGATAAATAGATTTAAATAGCGATATATATCGTTTTTTATGCGAAAAATATCGTGAAGGATACGAAATATGTCGTTGCAGTTTGCTTGTATTCAGATCAATACCATTGTAAATTTGTATAAACAAACTAAAAAATTAACGTTATGGCAAAAGTATTAATAGTAGACGACGATCTTGATCTAATAGCAGGAAACCAGGCAATCCTTGAAGCTGCCGGTCATGACGTTATAAGTTCAGTAGATAAAACGGAAGGAATGGCAAAAATTAAAAGCGATTCACCGGATTTGATCATCCTGGATGTAAATATGACAACTGAACAGGAAGGTTTTGAAATGAACCTTGAGTTAAATAATAATCCCGAGTTAAAGAATATCCCTGTATTGATGCAGACAGGTGTTGAAGTGATGTCAACAAATTTATCTGTTGTGGATATGATCAGGGAAATGAGAAAAGATCCTGGATATAAAGATTCAAAAACATTACTGGTAAGAAGTGTGGATGGATCTGCTGGTGTAGATTATCTTTCAGAAGACGGTGTTTCTATTTTCTTACCTGTAGATGGTTTCCTTAGCAAGCCTGTGGATGCAGAAGTATTAATTTCTGAAGTAGACAGATTGCTTAATAAGTAGTCAGATCATAGAATTAGGCAGCAACTGAAGACATTTTGTGCGTATGATTGTGGGTGGCATTGAATGTATATCAGTTGCTGTTTTGCTATAAAGAATTGAGTAGATAAATTTGTAATAATTAAGGTTTTGCGTATTTTTAAGCATGGCAATTGTACGGGAATTTCAGAGAATTATCAATAGTAGCAGCTGGTTAATCAGACTAAGATGGCTGGCAGTTTCAGGTGTTGTTTTGGTTGTGGTTTTATCATGGTTGCTACAGCTGAAAGTTTTTTATCCTGGGATTCATGGAGTTTCTGTTCTTCTCATAATTCATAATATCACTTCCCGCGTGATACTGCAAAAGGGTATTGTAAAAAAGAGAAGAAAAATTACCGCAGTAGCCCAACGATTTTTTCTATATCAAATTATTACCGATCTTATATTGCTTACATTTTTTATCTATTTCTCCGGAGGTATTGAAAACCCTGTTATCCTTTTTTACGTTTTTCATATTGTTCTGGCTAGTATACTGCTAAAACGAAGCGTTAGTTATCTGGTTGCAACTTTTGTAATATTTATGATTGTAGCACTGGGTCTTGCAGAATATTTTGGACTTGTACCTCATTATTCTCTTAGCATAATTGATTATTCTTCCTTTAATCTAACTGTAAAATTAGCAGTGATGCTGATTTTCTCAATTACCATATATGTTCTTGTTTATTTGGTTGCAAATATTTCAGAAAAACTACGTTCGCAAGAAAAAGAACTGATTGAGTTGAACGACAATCTGGAAAGACTAAATGCCGATTTGGAAAGGAAAGATGCTGTTAAAGATGAATATGTTCATCGCGTAACACACGACATTAAAGGACATCTATCTGCCATTCAAACCAGCTTAAGTGTTTTGGTGAAAGGAATTGCTGGTCCTATGAATGAAAAGCAGGAAAAATTTGCAGGAATTTCGTACAATCGAACCATAAAACTTACTGAATTTGTTAAAGAATTGCTAAGACTTACACATCTGAAAATGAATAAAGGTGTTGAATTTCAGTTCTTTGATGTAAATGCTATTGTTGATAAAGTAGTGTCGCAGGCTGGAATTAATGCACAAAACAAATCTATTGAGCTGAAATCAGATATGGAACCCGACTTGAAAGCTTATGGTGATAGTTTCTCCATTGAAGAAGTGATTTCAAACCTTACATTTAACGCAATAAAATATACACCTGAAAATGGTTCAGTAACAATCAAAGGGCGACAAAAAGAAGGCTTTATTCAAGTTTGTATTGTAGATACAGGTATGGGCATTCCAGAAGAAGAAATTGCCAATGTATTTGATGACTTTTTAAGGGCTAGTAATGCAAAGAAGAGCAAGAT
>PKSZ01000245.1 GCA_002869425.1 Marinilabiliales bacterium | reverse complement strand
TAATGGTAACTTATCAAAAAGCATTGCACCAAGGATGGTTCCTTATAGTTTGTATGTTTTATCCCTTGCCGGAAAGCCTTACAGAAGTATGATGAATTATTATAAGTCAAATATTGAAAAACTTAGTCTCGATGGTAAGTATATGCTGGCAGCATCTTATGCCCTGGCAGGAGACATGAAGTCTTTCAATGAGATTTTACCCAACGATTTTTCAGGTGAGATTGCAAATACGAGTTTTGGTGGTAGTTTCTACTCACATATCAGGGATGAGGCAATTGCTCTTAACGCATTATTAGAAGCAGATCCGGAAAATAAGCAAATTACGCTTATGGCAAAGCATGTGTCAGAAAATCTAAAGGAACGTCATTATCTCAATACGCAGGAACGATCATTTTCATTCCTTGCTTTGGGTAAGTTGGCAAGAAAAGCCAATGCTAGCAATGTAACGGCTAAAATAATGAAGGGAAATCAAACAGTTGCCAGCTACGATAATAAGACCATTACCTTGAGCACTAACGATTTAAAAGGAACAGATTTTACCATAAAAGCAGAAGGAAATGGACAGCTATATTATTACTGGGAAGCGGAAGGTATTAGTGCCGATGGTACTTATAAAGAGGAGGATAGCTTTATGATGGTAAGAAAAGAATTCTACGACCGATATGGGAATAGGATTTCAGGAAATACTTTTGAACAGAATGATTTGGTTGTAGTGAAACTATCGATACAGGGGCAGTATAGTACATATATAGAAAATGTTGCAATTTCTGATATTCTGCCGGCAGGTTTTGAGATTGAAAATCCAAGGCTAACCGAAACGGCAAATGTAAACTGGATAAGAAAAGATTCTTACAGATCATATCCTACATACCAGGATATCAGGGACGACAGAATCAATTTGTTTGTAGATGTGAACAGTAGAAAGCGTACATATTACTATATGGTACGTGCGGTTTCCAGAGGAAAATTTCAGATGGGCCCTGTTGGTGCTGATGCCATGTACAATGGTGAATATCATTCGTATAATGGAGGAGGTACCATTACGATTACTGAGAAGAATTAAGAAAATGAAAAAGAGGCTATATCGCGTTTAGATACAGCCTCTTCTTTATGCATACAATTCTATAGTTTTAGCAAATTCATTTTTTAAGTTTAGCAGCAAAGCCTGATACTTCAACCTTTTCAAACCACAATACAAAGGCAAATCCAGTATAGGTACGTTCTACTTTTTTGTTCAAAAGAATGTCTCCATTGGATTTTTCCAGTGCTTTTTCCTCTGCTTCCAGTTCTCTTGCAGCAACATCAACTACTCCGGGAGCATATTTGGGAAGAAATGGCAGCATAGGAACAATTTTAAATCCTCGGCTTACTCCACTTGTTTTTCCCATCAATTCAACTTCAGCAACAGTAGCAACCGTAAGGGACAAATCCGTTGTGTTATTTAACTGAATTCTTTCAATTCTATGGTTATTACTTCCGGTTGTAAGTACATTTTTCTGGGCAACAGAAATACTTGTAGCAATAAAAACTACTGTGCAAAATAGAAAAAGTTTTTTCATGATTTTGTGTTTTAAGATGAATAATAATTTTACGTTTAAACAGCAAAGTTATTATCCTTACATAGAAAATGAAAAAGATAATGCTGTTGTAAAGCACTGCAATACAGGAATAAAAAGAAGCTGAAGAGTTTCGGCGAAAGCGTAAAATTATTGTTGTAAAACTTTTTTACGGACAAATGATATCTTGTTCGGTCCAGCGGTTTTCTTCCTCAATATTTTGTTTTATCTGTTCAATTTCATCTTTACTTCCACAGATCTCACCTGAGTAGTGTTTTGTTCCATCCATTTCGTAATAGCAATTGATACATTTTTTGCAAGCATTAAAAGAGAAAGAAAACAATATAAGCAGAAGTATTACATAAAAACTTAACTTAATGTATGAAATAATGGTCTTCAAAATCATAGATTCGTCATAATATCTAATCATCTTCGGGGCGCAGTACAATTTCGTTAAATTGCGGGTGATACCATGTTTGCATCAGCTTTTTAAAATCAGAATAATTTTCTTTTGCAATCTCAGTATTTTCCAGCTTGATATTCGATCTGTAACTAAATCCATTTTCTGTTTTTTCCAGTTTAAAGATTAATTTGCCGGCCGTATTTTCAATGTTTATTATTGTATCCTTCATTGCAAGTTCCATTCCTGCGGGAATACTAAATTTGTAATAATAATCTTCTTCTACCTGGAAAGGGAGTGATATATCTGTTTTTCTCTCACTAACCAGATTAGATTCCAGATGCCAGCTATCTATTGCTTTGCTTGCTTTAGGAATGGAAACAAAAAGATATCCTGCCTGCTCTTTTATCAATTGTGATGCACTTAGTTCAAAGTCGGCTTCAGAAAAGCCTTTATTACATGAAACATTTACAGATTTTTCCACACCATCGAAGTAGGCATTGATTCCGCTTTTATCCTTTTTAATTGCCGCATAAGGGTTAAGAGACATAGTAAACTTCGAATGGATTTTTCCATTTATTCTTTCAGGTGAAATATCAAGTTCACCTTCTGCAGTTATAAGATTTGGGCTAAGAACAATTGCGATGTTACTTTCTTTTCCATCAAAAAGAGAACAGAAGGCTTCATTGCTTGAATATCCCGTAATCGGCTCATTTTTGTAGGTTGCAGATAAGTATGGTGTAATGTCTTTTTTATCTGGTAGATGTATTGCTAGGTATAGGTCTGTATACAATTTGCTACATCCCAGCTCAACAACAGAAGTTTTTTCTGCATAAATCTTGCTTACAATTGTATTTGAAATTCCAGCAGTGGACAAAATTCTTGAAAGCAGTATTGTTTTTTCAAGTTCTGTTCCACTATTCGATTTCCATACTTCTGATGGTTTGCGCACTCTTAAAGCTGTTTGCTCAATCGGAATTGGATGGAGATTAACTTCATTTACTACAATATCTTGTAATGCGATAGCTTTTAGTAGGGTGTCTTTCTCATTTTTGATCGTCTGTTCAATAAGCTTTTGCAGATCATCAGGTAATTCATCGTCGAATATGCCCTGCTGTGCAATAAATTGATTGGTCTCTTCCAATCCTGTAGAAGATGTAAACCATAATTCAGGTATTTTATTATTGGAGGCAATTTCTCTGTAGTATGGTTCTACATTATGGAATGTCCATATGTATTCTTTCCAATTATCTCCTTCTTTGATTTCAGGTTGGATGGTGTCGTTTAATAATTGATAGAGCAGTTCCTTTTCTATTGGAATTTTAACGGAAATAATATATTCCTTTACGGGGCTGTCTTCTTTTAATCTGATAACATCATCCATGAATGGAAGATATTCATCGGAGCTTGTAAGTTTATATGAGAGTTCTGTTATTGAGCCCACCTCAAGGCCTGTATGTGTAACAACCATTTCCCTCAAATGATTATATTCTGCACAATTTCTGGCGAACGAGGGTAATACTTCGTTGAATGCGTTGTTTGGTGCTGAAATAACCTTTCCATCTTTCATGGTTGTTTGG
>PKSZ01000531.1 GCA_002869425.1 Marinilabiliales bacterium | reverse complement strand
ACTTGAAAAAAGAGGCTTTAATATTACAACAGCTATAAGTGGTTCTGATGCCAAAGAATTAATAAAGAACAATAAATTTGATTTAATCCTGCTTGACCTTTTAATGCCAGTAATTGGAGGTATTACATTGGTAGACTTCATTAGAAATGAACAAAAAAGCACTGTTCCAATTTTCATTATTAGTGCATGTACTGAAAAGGCACAAATTCAGGAAGCGCTGGATCATGGTGCCAATGAATACTTATTTAAGCCCATTAATCAGGAAGAATTAATATCAAAACTGAATAATTTTCTGCAAGTTGACATGTTACAAATTTCTGAATCTACTCAGCACGAAGTAGTTAAAGAACAAGATAATAAGTTCAAGGTTTTTGCAATTGAAGACAATCACTATGATGTTTTATATATTCAACATGCACTGGAAGAACTGGATATATGTTTTCTTCATCACTGTAATCCTACATCTGTTATTCCCAGATTACTTGAAGAAATGCCAAATGTAATTATTCTCGACATTTTTCTTCCTGAAATAACAGGTCTTCAATTACTGGAAAAGATAAAATACAACAAACAGCTATGCGATATTCCTGTCATTGTTATAAGCGTTCATACCGGAACTGATATTGTTAAAGTTGCCAAAGAAGCAGGAGCCGTTGCATACTTTACAAAACCATACCAGAAGGAAAAACTGTTGACTTTGATCAACAAAATATACAGTAAAAAAGATATTGAATTCAACTTTGTAAAATACATATAAATGCATCTACAAATATCCCATTATCCAATAAACTGTATAACCGAATATTTCATGAAATAAAGCATTCCATCTGGCCAATGTCCCGGCATCCGGAATAAACAAGTGATCAAAAACAAACTTGCGCGGACCCGAAAAACGATTTGCAGGATAAACATCAATCGTTAATCCTTGCTTTTCAAAACAGGCCTTTGCCCTTTTCATATGATATGCAGAAGTAATCAGCAGCAATCTTTTATCTCCGGCTTCACCAAAATAGGCTGCAGCATTTACCGCATTCTCGTATGTATTTCTTGACAACGATTCACACGCAATATCCTTTTCACTAATACCTGTATTCACCAAATACTTTTTCAGCAAGTCTGCTTCATCAAAATCCTCAAGTATGCTACCTGAACCTCCACTTATGTAGATTTTTCCAACCATACCATGATTGTACAAATCAACTGCTTGTAACAATCTGTCAATACCTCCTTGAAAATCAATTCTATCCAATTTCGAATCATAAGTAATCATGCCAGAAAGAACAACGGCATAGTCGTATGGCTGATCGATAGAATCGCGGTGAATGGCAGGTTCTTCCCATGCACGCATTGCTTCATCCATAATAAAGGCATTGGAAAAAAAGAATAAAAATACAGCCGATAATACCAGTGCCTTTCTTTTTCTTTTGGTTTTCCGGGCAAACAAACCATATGCAAGAAGTATTGATATCCAAGTTATTGGATAGATCAAAAACATCAATATTTTAGAAAGAAAGAAAAACATCCTGCACTAAAATTAATTCATTTAATGTATTACAAAACAGATTTTCTACTTTGCTGTTCTCTATATTTTACTTTATCTTGTAAATACAATTTCAAAGAAAAATATTGTTGAGTATGAAAGATACAGAAATTTCCTTAAATCCCAATTTACTGGTTCGTCATTTGAAAAAACCAGCATCAGAATTTACAATGGAAGACATTATAAAATTCATTGAAGACAATGAAATTGAAATGTTAAATTTCCGATATGTTGGTGAAGATGGTAAGCTTAAATCCCTCAATTTTGTAATTAACAGCAAAGAACACCTGATAACAGTATTATCTTGTGGTGAACGTGTTGACGGTTCTAGTCTGTTTTCATATATTGGTGCCGGATCCAGTGATTTATATGTTATCCCAAGATACAAAACGGCCTTTATTAACCCGTTCTCAGAAATACCTACATTGGACATTTTATGTTCTTTCTATACCAATGAAGGAAAACCATTGGAGAGCGCACCTGAATACGTTTTGAGAAAGGCTCACAACGAATTTAAGAAAGCAACAAATTGTAAGTTGAAAGCACTTGGAGAACTGGAATACTATGTAATGAGTGAACCGGAAACTTTATATCCGGGTTTGGATCAAAGAGGCTACCATGCTTCACCCCCATTCACCAATTGGGGAATTATTAGAAAAGAAGCTCTGAAACTTATTTCTGAATGTGGAGGACAAATAAAATACGGACACTCTGAGGTTGGTAATTTTTCCAATGATCATGAATCTTTTGAACAGCATGAAATAGAATTTTTGCCTACAGATGTAGAAGATGCAGCTGATCAAATGGTTATTGCAAAATGGATTTTAAGAATGTTGGGCTCACAATATGGTGTCAATATTAGTTTTGCTCCAAAAATTACCGTCGGAAAAGCCGGAAGCGGAATGCACATTCATATGTTGGTTGAAAAAGATGGAAAGAACCTAATGGCAGACGATAATGGCCTAACAGATACTGCAAAAAAAGTAATTGCAGGATTGCTTGATCTGGCAAAACCCCTAACTGCATTTGGAAATACAATACCTACATCATACCTCAGGCTTGTTCCTCATCAGGAAGCTCCAACCAATATTTGCTGGGGCGACAGAAACAGATCTGTATTGGTAAGGGTTCCACTTGGATGGTGGGCTAAAACAAGTATGATAAAGAATGCCAACCCACAACAGGAAAAACCTGTTCCATATATTGAAGGAAAACAAACAGTTGAACTTAGATCTCCAGACGGATCTGCTGATATTTATTCAACGCTGGCAGGTATTACAGTTGCTGCACAGCACGGACTTACTATGCCAAACGCGCTTGAACTGGCAGAAAAATTATATGTGGACGTAAATATTTTCAAGCCTGAAAATAAAGAAAAGCTTGAATCTTTGGATAGTTTACCTGCATCATGCTGGGAATCAGCTGAAGAACTTGATAAAAAGAGAGCCCATTTTGAAAAGAATGGTGTTTTTCTGCCCGGAATGATTGACAATATGATTGAAAAGCTCAAAGCATTCAATGATAAAGATCTTAGCGAAAGGCTTTACGGTCTGGATGATGAAATCCGTAAACTGGTGCAGGATCATTTACACTGTATGTAAAAATCAATAATTGGGATGCAGACATTTGCATCCCTTTTTTATTGTATTATGAAAATATTAATTCTGTGTACTGGAAATTCATGCAGAAGCCAAATGGCTGAAGGCTTTCTAAAGAATCTTGACAAAAGATTAACAGTATACTCTGCTGGAACACATCCAGCAAAAACAGTAAATCCCAAATCTGTATTGGTAATGCAGGAAAAAGCTATTGATATCAGCCACCATACTCCGGATAACATTGATTTATATTTGCATGACTTTTTTGATTACGTGATTACTGTTTGTGATGATGCGAAAGAAAAATGCCCCGTATTTACAGGGAAAGTTAATAAGCGCTTGCACATACCCTTTGAAGATCCATATATGGCGAAAGGAACAGAAGAACAAGTACTGAATTT
>PKSZ01000659.1 GCA_002869425.1 Marinilabiliales bacterium | reverse complement strand
TACACATTGTTGGATGCAAACTATTACTCAGGATTGAATGGTTACTGGATTGATACAGTACCAGGACAGCAAATTTTCTATGATGATGTTCATACCAATACCGATACTTTACAGGTAAGCCAGTACGGATTGCACCAGATAATATGGGTGTTAGAGAATGGAATTGATTTTGATGGCACACCGGTATGTCGAGATTCATCAGAATCCGTTTATTTGTATTTCCATGTAATCCCCGAAGCAGATGCAGGCGCAGACTTTACTGCCTGTGGACTGTCCGCGGAGTTGAATGCAGAATCCACAGCGGATTATGGTGTATGGTCCAGCAATAATTCAGATGCAATCTTCCATTATAATGATACGGTAACAGCGGAATTAGCGATTGACTCAGTCACCATAGATGCTTATAGTTATGATATGCAGGGAGAAGATTCTTATGGTAACGCAGCAGATTACTGGGAGTTTTACTGGCAGGAAGATAGTGGTTGGGATATTGCGAACTTTGAGTGTTCAGATATTGATACACTTAGAATAATTTTTGCCAAGCGACCAAGTGCAAACTTCTTCTACAAGATACCACCATGTTATGGAGATACAGCTCAGATTTGGGCCGATATGTCAGATGATGCGATAGTAGATCCAAACCAGGCAGTTTTTGAATGGAACTGGGGAGATTGTACAGATACCTTAATTTATGGCAACAGCGATACCACAGGCTCAGGAGTTCATACCGTAAGTTGGGCAACCAATTGTGATGAGTCAGATACTTATTTGATTCCAGGTGAAGATAGTCTTTACCATGTTGTAACCTTACGCGTAACAAATCAGTATAGTTGTGTATCTTTCGAACGTAAAGATACCATACGAGAGCCAAAACCACTATCCCCAGAGATAACAGTAACGGATGCTACTTGTAGCCAGATTAATGGATGTATTGATTTGAATACAGATAACAATACGTATACCTTCTACTGGTTAGATGGTCGTATTTCAGATCCAACAGATACAACAGTATGTGATCTGGAGGGAGGTGATAATGGAAATTATCTGCTTCAGATAACAGCCAAGGCAGAAGACCAGTCAACCTATCCAAACTATTATTGTGTGGAACAGCATAATATATATGTTCCAGACACAGGAGAAGTAACAGCATTCTTTGATACAACAGGCTTTGTAATAGGAGGAGATGGTTTAGCCAGTTATGATAGTATTGTACCCGCAGAGATTATCTTCAGGGATTTATCATCTGATGCAGCCCGCAACTGGAAGTGGCGTTTTTATGATCAGTATGGAGATTTGGTAACCGTAATGGATTCAGAGGGCAATGAGGTTGATGAGATCAGCGAACAGAACCCAACGGTAACGTTTATGGAACCTGGCTTGTATATGGCACGCTTGATTGTAACAAGCCGTGAAGACTGTGAAGATATCTATGAATATTCATATATATTAATTGTAGCAGAATCCGACTTAGAGTTGCCAAATATCTTTTCACCCAATGGAGATGGTATCAACGATGTATTCTTACCAAAGATGCAGACCATAGAGACATTACATGGAGTAATATTCAATCGTTGGGGAAAGAAAGTCTATGAATGGACATGGAATGATGGTGATGATGCAGATCCTGTATTACAGGGATGGGATGGAAGCATCCATGATGGAGGCCGAAAAGCAGCACCAGGAGTTTATTTTTATTTAATAGAAGCCACAGGTATGGATGGTGTAGAGTATGGTCCAAATACAGGTAATTGTTCAACATGTAAGGGAACAGTTACTTTGGTTGGTACAAAGGATACTAACTAGAGTCTAAAATGAAAATGAGGACGATATTGCAAGACGAATTTTTTTGCTGTATCGTCCTTTTTATATGGATGGAAAGAAGGAGAATCACACAAAATATAGTTAAGAAGATTTTTATCTACCTTAATGGTAATAGTATAATTAAATAATTAAAGTTATGGTAAAGACAACATCTTTGTTTTTGTTATTTGTCATTTTATTCATTGGGTCAGCTATTGCTCAGGTAAATCCGGATTCCAAATTATTTGTTAAGTATGAACCATCATATTTTAATAAATATCAGCATAAGAATCCCGAAATAATTGAATACATGAATTTTTATGTAAATCATTCATGGAAAATTATTAATATGCCCGATAAAGAGGTTCAAAGTGAAGAATTGAAAAAAGTTGATCCCAAAACAGGGAGTTTGTTAGATGAACAAATAGTAGTTTCAGATCTTGATAACTTTAATATTTACCTATACAATTGTAAACCTGATCAGGAGAAGAGAAAATATTATACAATTGGAGATACAAAAAAAATGTTGATTATATATTCCCATAATGAAATAACTGATAAATTCAATAAGCGCAATGAAAACTAGAAAATTTTCTGTCCTGATTTTATTTATTTTGATGTCATCAGCTTTGATAGCTCAAACTTATTCGGTTACGGATGAAGGAACTGTTTACACTTGTGGTGGTACTTTCAATGCAGGATCAATAACTGCAGGTGAAATGTATACCTACACAATTTGTTCTGATGGTGCCACAAGCGATAATCATATTAGTATATATTTGGATAGTTGGAATGTTCCAACTGGTGATTTGTTGTGTGTTTATGATGGCCCCAATTCTTCAAGTTCATTGCTAGGATGTTATGACGGATCAAACTGGGGTGCAAATCATGCATTTACAGCAACACCGGCAAATTTATCTGGTTGTTTAACATTCGTTTTTACTGCCAGCGGCTCTTCAGCAAGTTGGTCAGGCGCTATTTCATGTAATTTTAGTTGTCAGCCATTTAGTGCAGTATTTGATTATTCAGTTCCCGAAGTGGATGCTTCTGGGCTTTTCACTGATATATGTCCTGGAGATGAGATTGTTTTTTCAGGATCAGGAAATTATTATATGAATGATACATTATATCATCAAGACGATGCAAACTGTACTTTTACCTGGTATTTTGGCGATGGATCTGAAGCAGTTGGCCAAACAGTAACGCATACATATTCAGGCGTTGAAGGTTATAACATAAGTCTGATTATTGAAGACCAATTTGGATGTTACAACATTAATGAAATTGAAAACAGGGTTCGTGTATCTACTCCTCCAACATTTACGGGTACTTTTCTGGATCCAGATACTGTTTGTATAGGTGATTTGGCAACTTTAACCGGTATAGTTAATCCAACCGAAGGAACAAATGCACAAGAAACAGTTATTGCAGGAACTACATATTTACCTGATGGAGACGGAGATTCTTATAGCACATCATTAATGATGACAACTTTTGATGCCAATCAATCTCTTACAGATATTAATGATCTTGAAGGAATTTGTGTCAATATGGAGCACTCATACCTTGGAGACCTCGTAATTTCAATCACTTGTCCAAATGGAACACAGGTAATATTGGAAGACCAGGGAGGTGGTAGCACTTTTCTTGGCGAACCGGTAGATATTGATGACCCTAACCAACCAGGTGTGGGATGGGATTATTGCTGGAGCCCTAATCCAACTTATGACGTAATGAGTGTT
>PKSZ01000116.1 GCA_002869425.1 Marinilabiliales bacterium | reverse complement strand
GGCAAAACTGCCTCCATTAAAGTAAAGTACAATACCAAAAGACAAGGACAATTTACCAAAACAATTACGGTATTTTCCAATGCAAACAGTCCTATGGTACGTCTTACTATTAAAGGAAAGGTAGAAAAAGCTCCAGCACCACCGGAGAAGAAACAAATCCAGACACAGCCTGTTAAAAAGGTTGAAGGTCCGGTACGGAAAGCAAAGCAACCAGTTAAATAAGCAGATTCTTTGTTTTTCAGATTGAAGCCTAAGTTTTTATAACATCTAATTTAGTTTGGGGCGTTATAAAAATTTAGGTTTTTTTGTATCAGAAAATTAATTCAAATACAATAATTATGGTTAAAGTTTCATCGCGTGGAAATTCAATGCCACTTTCTCCGATACGTAAGCTTGTTCCTTATGCAGAAGGAGCAAAAAGAAAAGGACGTAAAGTATATCATTTGAATATAGGTCAACCAGATATTGCAACTCCTGAGGTAGCAATAAATGCTCTTAAAGATATTTCATTCAATGTAATAGAATATAGTCACTCTGCTGGTTTTGAAGGTTACAGGAAAAAACTTGTTAATTACTATAAGACTATAGGTATTGATTTGGATATCAATAGTATAATTATTACAGCAGGTGCTTCAGAAGCAATATCAATGGCATTTATGTCTGTTATGGATGCTGGCGATGAGGTAATTATACCGGAACCTTTCTATGCAAATTATAATGGTTTTGCAACGGCTTCAGGTATTAAAATTGTTCCTGTAACTTCTAAGATTGACGATGGTTTTGCATTGCCTCCAATTGAAGAGTTTGAAAAACTTATCACACCAAGAACAAAAGGTATTTTAATATGTAATCCAAACAATCCAACCGGATACCTTTATAGCGAAGAGGAGTTAATGAAGCTCAAAGAGATCGTTTTGAAACATGATTTGTACTTATTTGCAGACGAAGTATACTATGAGTTCTGTTATGATGGGCTTGAGCATCTTTCAGTAATGCGAATTGATGGATTGGAAAATCATGTTATCCTTTTTGATTCTGTTTCAAAAAGATATAGCGAATGTGGAGTGCGTATTGGTGCAATGATTTCCAGAAATAAAGATGTTATGAGTATTGCCATGAGATTTGCACAGGCCAGGCTAAGTCCTCCTTCTCTGGGACAGGTTGTGGGTGAAGCATCTCTGGATACACCAAAAGAATATTTCAAAGAAGTATATGATGAATATATTGACAGACGAAACTTCCTTGTAGAAGAATTGAATAAGATCGAAGGTGTTGTTTGTCCAAAACCAAAGGGTGCTTTTTACTGTATGGTAAAACTTCCGGTTGATGATACCGATAAGTTTGCACAATGGTTGCTTGAAGATTTTGAGTATAATAACCAAACCATAATGATGGCTCCGGCTTCAGGATTCTATGCTACACCAGGATTGGGAAAGGATGAAGTACGAATTGCATATGTTCTTAAAAAAGAAGACCTTGCAAGTGCTGTAGAGTGCTTAAAACATGCATTGGAAGTCTATCCCGGAAGAAAATAAGTTAAAAGGCTGTTAAAATAACCAGTGATATTATGTAATAATACTTATTTGATTAGCTTTGCTTAGTAAAATAATTAAACACAATCATTAATAAACATTAACTATGAGAATTTCATTATTATTTGTAGCCATTGCTATTTTATTTGCTAGTTGTGGCGGGTCTGGAAATCAAACAGATGCAAACCAAACAGATGAGCCAACACAAGAAGCTATGACACTTGGTGCTTTCCTTGAAAAGGCAGCTGACCTTGTTGATAAAGAAGTACAGGTAAAAGGTGCCGTTGATCATGTTTGTGTTCACAGTGGCATGAGACTGACTCTTGTTTGTGAAGACACAGAGGAGTCGATTAAAGTAAATGCTCCATCAGAAGCAGGAAAATTTGAAACTACCTGGAACGGGAAAAAAGTTCTTGTTACTGGAGTTGCAAAAGAAGATCGTTTGTACGAAAAAGACTTGGCTGAATGGGAAACAGAATTAAATGCTGAAAAAGCAAGAGTTGATTCTATCAAAGCAGCTGAAGAAGCCCAAGTAACAGAAGAAACTTCTGAAGAAGTAGTAGAGGATACAACTGCTGTTGAAGCAGAAGAAACACATGAGCAAGCTGAAGGTGAAGCTCACAGAGATTGTTCAACAGGTTTGGCACAGATTGATGAAATGCGTACCTGGATGAAAGATAATGGCAAAGATTATTTTCCAATCTATCATATAGATTGTAAAACTATTGAAGAGCTCAAGTAAATTTTATTATTTGCATAGGTAAAGGTCATCATTTTGATGGCCTTTTTTGTTATATAGCTGTTTGATCACTTTGGTGGCCCTGTGCTTCATTCCTGATGAAGCAAATGCAATATTATCTTCAATATAGAGAATAATCTCTGGAATAAGATCTGGTTCTTTAGATGCAATTTTTGCAAGGATTTCAATGGCATTTGATTTTATGCCAGTAGCAGTTTTTTCATTTTTTATCATTTGAATACAGAGATCATATAATTTCCCCAGCATTGCATATGGAAGCTGTAGTTGTTTAATTATGCTTAACAAAATTCTTTGATGCCAATCATCTTCAGCATTCAATAGTTTTGTAATTATTATTGTAACTTTTGGCTGAAGCAAACTGTTTTTTTTCTTGCAGCATTTTTCCAATATCCATAATGAACGTCTTCGGGTTTCATAATCAGCATCAATAAAAAGTTCCCAGAGATTATTGAAAATATCTTTGTTCTGCAATGCAAGCTCTGCAATATACTCAGTATTCTTTTTTGATAATTCACTATGAATTTGATTGTGTAAATTCATCCAATGAAATATTTAACCAATTTGTTTACACTCCCTTCCCAGGAACATCCCAAACAATGAATATTTTGTAAATCAATACTATCTGGATTTGTATCGGGAACTGTCATTACAACTTCTTTCTCCCAGTTGATTTTTATATTTACCTGATTGTTATGCAGGATGACGAATAAATTGCTGATTCCACATTGCGGACAGACCAGGAATCGATTTGAATGTTTCCCTCTTGACATTTTGCTCTATTTCCAGAGAACTAAGTTAATAGAAATCTTATTCGAGAAAAAAGAATTTTGCGTACAATTAAAAGCAAGAGCCACTTGTGTAATCATCAATGCCCATACATTCAGCTTCGCATGCATTACCATAGGTTTTTCCATTACATCCACAAACCGGTTGATAGATTTCTGTGCAAATGCAATCTTTTTCCCAGTTTGTTTCAGTACAATTATCTTTATTGCAGGAAGTAAAGTGGATCAGTAACAGCAGTGGTGCCGGAATCAGAAATTGAATAAATCGCATAATATTTAGTTTATAGTAAAGATGGTTTTATTTGTATAAGGGTTGCGATTCTTTGAAAAAATTGTCTCAGGGTTTGTGTATTATTCTTACTTTTATAATAAAATTATCTCTATGAAAGTTGCAGTTGTTGGAGTTACGGGTCTGGTTGGCCAGAAGTTTCTTGAAGTGTTGACAGAAAGAAATTTTCCGGTTGATG
>PKSZ01000186.1:3584-4738 GCA_002869425.1 Marinilabiliales bacterium | reverse complement strand
AAAATCATATATATCCTTGTGAGAAACATGCTGATACACTACCTGTCCTTTCACCCAAAAAGGGATACACATTATCAATAAAAAGAAAAATATAGTTCTCATGATTTGGATCGTGAAAAATGATGTATCACAGCAAAAGTAAGCGTTCCTGCTAATATTCCCATTAAATTGAATAAAAAATCGTTCATATTGAAAACCCTGCCCGGCACCACACGCTGAATCAATTCTCCTGAAAATGAAAGCAATGCACCAGATAATACAAACACAACGTAATGAAATATTTTTAGCTGCTTAATTTGCTTCAACCATAACCAGAAAAGGATACTTCCAACGAAATACGTAAGTAAATGAATTACATAATCTCCCCGAAATTCAACCGAATAAACACTTACTTTTGTTACTGAAAATTGAGGAATGAACATCAAAGTATGAACTGCAAGAAACCACAATGAAAACAATGTGAAATAAATTTTCTTCCTGTCAGGCTTATGCACTTCTGTATTTTTTAAATAAAATATTATAAAAGGACTTGAAAAAATACTGAAGGTCAGTAGCAAACGGGTTTCTTTCATATGCTTCAAGATACTTCATCTCTGAGGCCATTATTTCCTCGAGTGTATCGGGTTTATCTACATAGAAAGGAGGAACAAGTCCGGGTTTATGGAGAATTCGTTTCTCCTGCAATTCCTTGGAATAAAGGCTAAAATAATGTTTACTTAAGGGGCGCACACCCACAATTTTCATTTCACCTTTCAAGACATTTAAAATCATGGGTAGTTCATCTATCCACAGCTTTCTCATGATTTTTCCCACTGTAGTAATACTAAAATCATTGTTGAACTTTCCTCCTGTGTCCAAATCGTACTTTTCAAAAACATAACCCTGTAAATACTCTGAATAAGGATGCATGGTTCTGATTTTATACACTTTTATTATTTTACCATTCTTTCCCACCCGGCTCATTTTTATGAGAGGCCCATAAGTTGGATTCTGATCGTATGCTGGTTCTGATACCTTTTTAGATGCAATATATATTTTATTGTTATATCGCTTATAATCAACAATTTCAAACCCGCAACTAACAAGCCTTCCCAAAACTTCTGCCCTGGAAATAACCCGGTTTCGACCAGTAGTTAACCAAAAGTATATTGTCT
>PKSZ01000186.1:0-3576 GCA_002869425.1 Marinilabiliales bacterium | reverse complement strand
GTCTTAAAACCCCAGATTTTTGGAAATACACGATTGATTATAAAATCAAAAAAATAAACACCCCCCCCCAGGAGTTTGGGGAATCTCTTCAATATCATTTTTTTCCTCGTCTGGTAAGTCTGAGCGCAACATATGTATATTCCGGATTCCGGCATTTTTCGATTAACCGATTCAAAAAATTTGTTAATCCTGCGAATATCATTCACTCGGTTCAGATTCACAATATTGTGATAAACATTATCCGCAAGATTTTCAACATTAAATTTTGTGGTTGTTGCTAAGATACTGGTATTGCCAAGGGAAAGATCAACAAAATCCTGAATGAAATTCAAAACGTTTATTCCAGCCAAGTCTATTATAGATTGACTTATTCCCAAAGGCGGTAATTGCTTTTTGGAATGGACAAATGATTTCTCGTCAGAAGGCTGATCTTCTCTAAGGGTTATCGGTTTTCGTAAGACATTTGAAGACACTACATCATACGTTCCGGCTTTAAAAACGGATATCGTAATAAATGCCAAAATGGTTTCAAAAACTGTCGTAGAGACAATAGTTCCAAAGACTATCAATCTGGAATAGGAAGTCATATAAAAAATGACCATCAACAAGCTGGCTATTCCTGCTATTGCTATATTGGTTCCCCAAACAGATAAAAATACCTTTCTTGCCCTCCTGTAAGATGAAA
Organism: Marinilabiliales bacterium; assembly: GCA_002869425.1. Lineage (GTDB taxonomy): Bacteria > Bacteroidota > Bacteroidia > Bacteroidales > BM523 > BM523. Next base: position 2,891 of record PKSZ01000186.1, on the reverse strand, counting down.
AATTATATTTTCCTGCTACAAAAGAAACAATAATCCAAATACCTACTAATACTAAAAATGGAACAATATAATTGGGAAGATAAACACGCTTACTGGCAGGCTTTATCCATATGAAAAAAAGAAATGAAAAGCACAGAACAAGGATATCGATAATAATGTAGAGTACTTTCCGAAGCATAAACAAGCGTTTGCCAAATATAAATGAAATATGCCTTGTATCAAAAAGTTCTGTCCGAATGCTATCTGCAATCAATGACTTCTTTTGACAAAAAAGTGTTTTTTTATGATATTCTTCAAATTTTGAAAAACCAACTCTTTACTCCATGCGACAAAAGAATTATGCCATCTCTGTGGGTGAAAGGTAAACATAACTCCTTTTTGCATCCTTCCCTCTTTTACTCCTGAAATCACTTGTTGCGTTGAATGAAAAGAAAATCCTTCACGAATCCACAAATCCTGGTATTTGGGAATTTTATCACGAACAGAAACCTTATAGCCATCCCAACAACGGCCAGTATCAGTTAAATAGTAGATTTTTGAAAAGTCAATATCAAAATAAGGTTCTCCTATGATTCCTAATTTACGGTAATCATATTTTTTCCAAATATCTTTGCTATCATATGGACTTGCAGGACTTCCATGCATACAAATTGTCGAAACATCAGCCAGTTTTCTCAAATCATCAAGATTTCTACAAAAAGAATCATAGGCTTTGTCCACATTACCATTTTCAAGCGTAAGATCTTCATAATGATAACCAATTTCATGCCCCAAACCAGCAATCTCCTTAATTATAGATTCATCCCAGCTTTCTGGCACAGCTCTGAAAAAATAACTGCCAGATATGCCCTTTTCTGCCTGTATTTTTGCAAAACGCAATGAATGATTTGGTAATAAATCAACATCGTGCCTTAAAACAAACACCTTGTTCGGTTTTTCTTCAATATATTGAGTAAAGGTTTTAAAGTACGATCCTTCCCGAATCAAAGCCTCCAGCAATTCAATATATGTCTTTACTGTAAAATCCATTTATTTGTATAAAAGTATTTCCTTCAGGCAACGCTCAGCCGTTTTCCCATCCCATAGCTCTGGTCGCTGAGGTGTTCTGCTCATCGTCATGGTCAATTGATATTCCTGATTGATACGATTTATGTTGTTTCCAACCAAAACACTTGCACCTCCATGCTCCCGCAAAGTAACAGGGCGTTCAGTATTCCACCGTAAGGTTAGGCAGGGCGTTCCCAGCACGGTACATTCTTCCTGCAAACCTCCACTATCGGTAATCATTACTTTAGCTCCCATATTCAAACGTAACATGTCGTGATAATCAAGAGGATGCAGCAATATAAGCTTTTCATTCCTTTTCAGCTCTTCCCACAAATTAAACTCCTCCAGTTTTTTCTTTGTCCTGGGATGAACCGGCCATACTACAAGCTGATCATTACAAACCATATCCAAAATAAACCGACATATGGGTTAAAACACCTCCATATTATCAACATTTGATGGTCTGTGTAATGTAACAACCGTATAATTCTGGTCGACTATTTCAACTAAATCCTGACTTGCCTTCAACTTGTTTCGAGTTATTATTTCCGAGAGTTTAATTTCGGCGGCTTTCTCTCTATTGGCTTCCAGTGTATCTATCATAATATTGCCTACAAAGCGGATGCTTTTTTCATCAGCCCCTTCTTTTTTTAGGTTTTCACCAGAAATCTTATCCGGAATCAATAGCAAATCACTCAAACGATCTGTAACCAATCGATTCACTTCCTCCGGCATTTTTATATCACCAGACCTTAGACCAGCTTCAATATGACAAACCTTAATATGAAGCTTTTTTGCAGTAACTGAACAAGCCAGCGTTGCATTTACATCTCCCACTACCACAACCCAATCTGGTTTTTCCTCAATAAGGACCTTTTCAAAAGCGATCATTGTATTACCAACCTGTTCGGCATGAGAACCCGAACCAATACCCAAATTGATATCAGCATCCGGTATTTGAAGCGACTTAAAAAATGCTTGTGACATCCTATCGTCGTAATGCTGACCTGTATGAACCAATAAATGCTGAACTTCCATTTTATTGATTTCATTATGTTTATCTATGGCCCGAATAAACGGTGCTATTTTCATAAAATTTGGTCTTGCGCCTACTACTGATAAAATCTTCATTGTCTTCTCTAATTGTATAATGTAAAAATATAAATCAATTTTTGAACTAGTGCATATTTAACCAAATGATTACAATATTATAGTTCAATATCAGTATTCCACAGTATGAAATAAGGATTTTGTGTATTTGAACTGAATAATTCACGGCAATCCCTATTGGAGTTGTATTTTGTTTTATGATGTATAACAGGTGTTTTTAAAAAAATATCAATCAATTTTGCAAACTCTTGAATTTTTTCACCGTATACAGATAAGATGTACCATTAACACAATTTAATAAGTTGTTCCTATGAAAAAAATAGCATTACTCTTAAGCTTTGTTTTGTTTGTTTCTTTGGTTTTCGCAGGTATTGTACCCGTTAAAACAGCTAAAAACGTTGCACTAAACAAAAACCACGAATTAAAAGGCACCTTTCAAACCGTATCTGACGATGTAGTAATTGTTTATGAAAATTCAGATCCAGTGTACTATGTTTTCAACCTTGCAGATAATTCCGGGTATATTATTGTTTCTGCAGAAGATGTTACTAACCCGGTATTGGGTTACAGTTACAGCAATTCATTTAACAGCAACAACCTGCCGGTGCAGTTGAATGAGCTTCTTAACGGTTATAAGGAACAAATTGTTGGTACAAGGATTAATAAGTCAAGCCAAAGTTCTGAAATTAGATCCATGTGGATAAAGTATGGACAAGCACCAAAACTATTCAGTT
>PKSZ01000440.1 GCA_002869425.1 Marinilabiliales bacterium | reverse complement strand
CATTTACAATCAATTGTCCTGTTGCACCACCAAAACATTCAACATTGGTGATATTAAAAATTGGAATACTTGCGGTTACAGCTGTAGCAGGTTGATTCACATTGATTGCTGCTGAAGCAGTACAACCATTTGCATCTGTTACAACAACATCATATGCACCTGCAGTAACACCAGAAAGATCTTCAGTTGTCTGACCATAATTCCACTGATATGAGTATGACGCAACACCACCTGTTACAGTAAGGTCAGCTGAACCATTGGCATCACCCCTACACAATATATTGGTTCCGACAATATTTGCCTCCAACAAAGAGGGTTCAGAGATCACCACGCTTTCAATTACAGAACATAAATGTGCATCAGTAACTGTTACCGTATAATTTCCAGCTGGAACACTTGGTAAATCCTGACCAGACTGACCAGAGCTCCAATTATATGAATATGCAGGTGTGCCACCGGAAACAGACAGATCAATTGAACCTGTGCTTTCACCATTACATACAACATCACCAGATACGATTGATGCAGCTAATGCATTTGCGGGTTCTGTTATTGTTCTGCTAATAGTTGTATTACAACCATTGGCATCTGTTATTACAACTGAATAAGTTCCTGCTGTTAGGCCTGTCACATCCTCTGTGGTTTGACCTGAATCCCAGGCATAAGTATATGATGGTGTTCCGTTAGAAACAGTAATATCAATAGCACCATCATTTCCACCAGTACAACTCACATTGGTACTTGCTACAGTTACAGAAAGAGCAGCTGCCGGTTGAGTAACCGTTGCACTTCCTGTTGTTGTACAACCATTAGCGTCCGTTACTTCAATATCATAAATACCAGCTGACAAACCCGTTAAATCTTCGACTGTCTGTCCTGAATTCCATGCGTATGAATAGGCTGTTGTTCCTCCAATAACTGTGATGTCAATTTCACCATCAGTTCCATTATAACAATTAACGTCTGTAATTGCTATATTGTCTATAGAAAGAGCAGCTGTTGGCTCATTTACTGTAGCCGTTATTTGTGATTCACAAGAATTTGCATCTGTTACAGTTACTGTATAATCTGCAGCAGACATGTTGATCAAATCCTGACTAGACTGACCACTATCCCATGCATAAGAATATGGAGTAGTACCGCCAGTAACAGATAAATTAACTGATCCATTAGATAAACCAAAACAAGTAACATCTATTGTTGTATAAGTTAGATTTAATCCATTGGCAGGTTCTGTTATTGTATAAGAATTTAAAAGCTGACATCCATTGGCATCAGATACTGTTACATCATATATGCCAGCGGAAAGACCTGATAAATCCTGTGTTGTTTCAGAATTAGACCATGAATAAGTATATGTAGGTGTTCCATTGGAAACTGTTAAATCGATAGCTCCATCTGTTCCTCCACTACAACTAACATTTGTGTTTACTGCAGAAACTGTTAATGCTGCTGCCGGTTGAGTTACTGTTGCACTTCCTGTTGTTGTACAACCGTTTGCATCAGTTACTTCAATATCATACGTACCAGCTGTTAAAGATGTAAGATCCTCAACTGTCTGACCAGAGTTCCAAGCATAAGAGTATGCTGTAGTTCCTCCGGATACTGTAATATCTACTTCTCCATCTGCACCATTGTAACAGTTCACATTTGATACTGTAATATCATCAATAGAAAGAGCAGCAGAAGGCTCATTTACTGTTGCTGTAATCTGTGATGTACATAAATTAGCATCTGTAACATCAACAGTATAAACGCCTGCTGGTATATTGATAAGGTCCTGACTGGACTGACCACTATCCCATGAATACGCGTATGGAGTTGTACCACCTGTTACTGTTAAATTCACAGAACCGTTTGACAGTCCAAAACAAGTAACATCTATTGTTGTATAAGTAAGATTTAATCCATTGGCAGGCTCTGTTACAGTAAATGAATTTGTCAATTGACAACCATTGGCATCAGATACTGTTACCTCATATAAGCCAGCAGAAAGAGCAGATAAATCCTGTGTTGTTTCAGAGTTAGACCATGCATACGTATATGTAGGCGTTCCATTTGAAACTGTAAGATCAATTGTACCATCGGCACCTCCGCTACATTTAACATGTGTTCCGGAAATACCTGAGGTTAATGCAGCAGCTGGTTGCGAAACTGTGGTTGAAGCAGAAGTAACACAAGAATTGTCATCTGTTACTACCAGCTCATATGTACCAGCAGTTACTCCAGTGAGATCTTCTGTTGTCTGACCTGTATTCCATGAATATGTGTATGATGGTGTTCCTCCTGACACGTCCACACTCACAGCGCCATCATTACCATTAAAACAATCAACATCTGTAGGTATAATATTATCTATTGATAAAGCCGCTAAAGGTTCGTTGATTGTACCACTCACTGTAGCTGTACATGACTTTGAATCCGTAACAGTTACTGTATAAGTATTTGCAGATACATTGATCAGGTCCTGATTGTTTGAAGCATTTGACCATACGTAAGAATAAGTAGGAGTACCACCTGTTACCGTAAGGTCTATGCTACCATCGCTACCACCAAAGCAATTCACATCATCAACTACGATCTGTGGATTTAGTGCAGCTGCAGGTTGGGTTATTGTAACTGAAGCAATTGCTGTACAAAAGTTTGCATCTGTTACTGTTACTGAATGAGTACCAGCTAACAGGCCTGTAGCCGTTGCATTTGTTTGTCCTCCAGCGCTCCAGTTATACGAATAAGCAGGAGTTCCTCCACTTACAGATACAGTTGCCTGTCCAGTGTTATCTCCAAAGCAATTAACATTTGTTTGTGTATTAATAGAAGCATTTAATAAAGGCGGTTCTGATATGATAACAGAAGCGTTGGTTGCACAACCTGTTCCATCATTATCGGTAATTGTTACAGAATATACACCGGCAACTAAACCTGATTCCATATTGGAAGTAGCTGCTTCTGTGTATGTATTTCCTGTTGACCATTCGTATACATAATCACCAACTGTGGGTGTTGTTAATGTTACCGTAGCAGTACCATTACTTTCACCATTACAAACAACATCAGTAAATGCTGTAATTGCTGCTGTTGGCGCACCACTCTCACTAACGTTAACCGTTCCAACCACATCACATCCGTTAGCATCCGATACCGTTACATCATAAGAACCACCAAACAAGTCTGTGATTGTATTATTTGGTTCACCATTCTGTGTTCCTTCCCAATCGTAAGAATATCCACCAGCACCACCTGCGGCAGTAATTGTTGCAGAACCATCATTCACGCCACAGTTGGCTTGTGTACTTGAAGGAGTTAGAGTGATTTCTGTTGGTTCATTTATTGTTGCTGAGCCACCTACAGTACAACTGTGTGCATCAGTAACCACTACATTATATGTTCCGTCGCACAATCCTGTTGCATTAGCAACTACCTGGAATAAGGCATCATCCCATGAATAAGTGTAAGGAGAAGTACCTCCTGATGGTGTTGCAGTAGCATCACCATTACATTCATTATAACATGTTGCATCATTTGATGTAACACTTACTGTAAGATTAGCAGGTTGTGTAATGGTTATATTGGCTGT
>PKSZ01000202.1:3610-4725 GCA_002869425.1 Marinilabiliales bacterium | reverse complement strand
TATATTCTTGTTCAGGCAGACTGCAGAAATGATTTGTTGCAGAAAGCTGCTTATTGGTCAAGTGAATTAAAATCTAGAATTATACTATCATGAGAATTACAGGCGAAAAGATTGTCTTAAGATCTTTTAGGAAAGAAGATTTGTCAATTATTTATCAATGGCATAATTCTGAAGAGTTAAGACATGATTTAATAGTACATCCATTCCCGGTTACTATTAACGTTGAAGACTTATGGTTGAATAGAGTTTTGAATGATACTTCAAATAAAAATATATATTTTGCAATTGAGGAAAAAGATAATAAGCAGATTGTTGGTTATCTTTCATTAACAAAAATAAACTGGGTAAATAGAAACTGCTACTTTGGCATTGTAATAGGAGACAAAGCAATGCAAGGGAGAGGAATGGGGAAAGAAGCTACAAAATGTGTGTTAAATTACACATTTAATAATCTTGGTTTGAAAAAGATTCTGCTTGAGGTGCTTGCTACTAATAATAGTGCAATTGCTTTATATAAAAAGCTTGGCTTTGAAGAAGAAGGAAGGTTGAAGAATCAATTTTTTTCAAAAGGAAAATATCATGACATAATTATTATGTCTGTATTTAATAAATAATTAATATGTTAAAATCTAAAACCATTGCAGTTGTTGTTCCTGCTTACAATGAAGAAAGCCAAATAGCTAAAGTTATAAAATCGATGCCGGATTTTGTAGATAGGATTATAATTGTTAATGATGCATCAAAGGATAAAACAGCAGAAGTAGTAATGGACTTTATTAATAGTTCAACAGTATCTTCAATTAAGATTCTATCAGTTTTAGGATCAATCAAAAGAGATGATTATAACTATGCTGATTTCATTGTACAGGAAAGAAATATTGCAGAAATAAAATATTTTGTACCATCTGAAGTAGTAAATGATAATGATGAATCAGATAGGGTGATTTTAATCAATCAAATGAAAAACAGTGGTGTAGGTGCAGCTATTGCAAGAGGATACAAATGGGCAAAGGATCATGGTATCGATTGTACTGCAGTTATGGCTGGTGATGGTCAAATGGATCCAGCTGAACTGGAATCAATTTGTAAACCAGTAATTGAAGAAAATATTGATT
>PKSZ01000202.1:0-3581 GCA_002869425.1 Marinilabiliales bacterium | reverse complement strand
TATGTTAAGGGTAATCGTCTAATTCACAGGAGTTCTTGGTTTGTGATTCCTAAGACACGATTTTTTGGAAATTCAATTCTATCAATTCTAACAAAACTGGCATCTGGATATTGGCATGTCTCAGATACTCAGACGGGCTATACTGCTATTTCTAATAGCGCATTAAATTCCATTCCTCTTCATAAGATTTATAAAAGTTATGGAATGCCAAATGACATGTTGGTTAAATTAAATATTGCCTTTTGTTCCTTGAAGGAAGTTGAGATTAAGCCAGTATATAATGTAGGCGAAAAGTCAAAGATGAAGGTTCTTAAAGTTATTCCAACTGTTAGTTTTTTACTGTTAAGACTATTTATTAAGAGGCTGTGGGTGAAGTATTTATTTAGGGATTTTCATCCCTTGTTTATATTGTATCATATGTCTTTTCTTTTATTAGTATTAGGAATACCATTCTTGTATAAAGTAATAAAGTATTCTATACTTGGTATAGATTTGAATCCTGTAACAGTTTTAGCTTTCTTGTTCCTTTTTATTAGTGGTTTTCAATCTCTACTATTTGCTATGTGGATGGATATTCAGGATAATGAACGACTTTATAAATAGAAATGAATATTTTATTTGATATTGGTCATCCTGCACACGTACATTTGTTTAAAAACTTTATTTCTTTTTTAAAGGAAAGAAAGCATAATGTATATGTTGTTAGCAGAAAAAAGGATGTGACCGAAGTTTTACTTGATTATTATGAGATTGACTATTTTTCATTAAGCGAACCAAGAAAGAATAAACTTGGAATGCTTAAAGAACTTAGGTCAAGAAATAAACAAATATTTAAATTGCATCAAAAATATAAATTTGATGTCAGCTTTGGGACATCAGTAAGTATTGGATTTCTTAATCGAAAATATGGAGTACCTGCCTATAACTTGAATGAAGACGATGATTCTGTTGTTAAATATTATACATATTTATCTTATCCTAGAGCTACAAAAATTATAAACCCAGACTGTATACGATATCAAAAATGGAAGAAAAAAAGAGTCTTATATCCTTCATATCACGAATTTGCATATTTACATCCAAACAATTTTCATCCAGATTTGGCTATTGTTAAAGAATATGGTTTAGAGCCCTATAAGTATATTATTATACGAATGTCTGGTTTAATTGCTCACCACGATTCTGGAATGCAAGGACTGGGAGAAGAGTTGTTGGCGAAAATAAAAAATCTGGTAGAACAAAAACAAGGTTACAGAATAATAGAAAGCCATGAATTAAAAAAACAATACCAAATTAAACCATGGGATTTGCATAATGTTTTAGCGTTTTCAAGAATGATAATTTCTGACTCTCAAACAATGACGATTGAGGGGGCTGTTTTAGGGGTTCCATCAATAAGAATCAATACTTTTATTGATAAGTCTACAGTAATAGAGGAGCTTGAAAAGAAGTATCTGTTGGCATATGGGTTTTATCCAACCGAAACTGAACCAATAATTGCGACAGTACAAAAATTGCTGAATAACGAGAATCTTACATCAATATGGACTGAAAAAAAGAAGAATTTATTGGTTGATAAAATTGATATGAATAAATGGATGATAGATTATTTTGTAGACGAAATTGAGAAGTAAGTAATGGATAATAATGAGTCAATACAAGAGTTTATTCTAAATATAAGTAAGTGGTTCAAGTTGAATGAGTATAAAGGGCTTGATCCATATCAACTTGATGAAAAGGCATCAGGCCTGATTCGTAGATTTCCATTTCTTAAATATGTAAGGAAGTTATTAAAGCCATTTCATGCTTTAATTCCAAAGAGTTCATTTTCATCATTTCCAAAAATTTATCACCCAAAGGCATTAGGATTGATCATAGGAGGAAATTCACTCTTATTCAAACTTACAGGTAATAAAGACTTGCTTGAAGAAAATTACAATTTGCTTAATATCTTGAGAAATTTAAGAAATAGGGATTATAAGCATTTAGCCTGGGGATCACCATTTGAGTGGGGAAGCAAACCTAGATATCTAATAAACACACCTGCTGTATGTTTGATTAGTCCGATTGGAAACGCTATTCTGGATTTCTATGAAGCTAGTTTACAAACAGAAGTTCTCGATTTTTGCAAAGATATTTCGCTGCATATTTTGAATGAAAACGGATATAAATCAATAGATGAAAATACAATATGTTTGTATTATTCACCTGTTGATAAAAATGAGGTATATAATTCGAATGCTTTGGCTGCTAAGTTTTTATTTCGTTTAAGTAATCATCTTAATGATATTGAAATGAAAGAAATTGCAGAAAAAATCACAAACTATGTATTAACAGGTCAAAATATTGATGGATCGTGGGTTTATAGTGACTCTTCTGATGTTATAGATAACCGTCATACAGGTTTTATTCTTGAATCATTAGCATCTATACGTCGATATTACAGAAGCGAGTTGATTGAAAGGGCGTATGGCAAAGGTTTGGCATATTACATGGAAAGACTAATGGATAATGGTTTGCCTCGATGGTCTCCAGAAAAAACTTATCCCATTGATATACACGATGTTGCCCAGTCGGTTATAACGTTTACAGAAGCAGAAGATCTTAAGAGGGCAAATTACATAGCAAATTTTGCAATTGAGAATATGTCAAATGGAAAGGATGAGTTCTATTTCAAGTTTTTTAAAAGTGGAAAAGTGAATAAGAATGTATTTATCCGGTGGGGGCAGGCTTGGATGTATTATGCATTAACAAAGTTGATGGTTGAAAATGAAAAAGATATTTAAATATCTGGTTCTCTATCATTTTTTGGAGAATAGGCAATTGATTACGGGACACTATTTGCGGAGGTTGTTGTTGCCTCTTTTTTTTAAATCTTGTGGTGCAGGTCTACAAGTTAGACCAAGAGTTCATTTTGAATCAATTGAAAACATTACTATTGGAAATAAGGTTTCATTTAACTATAACGCATTCATTAATGGTTATGGTGGTTTAATGATAGGAGATAATTGTTTATTTGGTCCGAATCTTACAATTATAACGAGTAATCATAAATTTGGAGGGAGTATTAATGTTCGTGAGCTTGGTCATTTGAAAAGGCCAGTGATTATTGGAAATAATGTATGGGTAGCTTCAAATGTTACTATATTACCTGGTGTAACAATAGGGAGCAATGTTGTTATAGGTGCTGGCAGTATAGTAACCAAAGATATTGGGGATAATAAGCTTGTGGTAGGTAATCCTGCAAGGGTAATAAAAAATATTTGATGAATAAAAGCAAATTAATAAAGGGTATAAACATTCTATTACTGCTCACAGTTTTTTTCTTTGTTGGTCGGTTTTTATTTATGAATTATAATGCTTTAAAGGATTTTGAGTTTTCTATTCGATATGATTTTTTTGCATTTTCATTATTGTTTGTTTGGTTATGGCTTTTTATTTCAGCAACAGGATTTCATTATATTATGAAGAAAATTGCACAGCAAACAACCTTTGCTGAAAATCTATCAGTTTGGTCAACATCATATCTGGGTGTGTATATTCCTGGCAAGATTGGAGTTGTAGCATTTCGTATACTTCAT
>PKSZ01000421.1 GCA_002869425.1 Marinilabiliales bacterium | reverse complement strand
GCATACGCTGACGCATCCTACCAGACAATATATCAGCCTGAATATGGCTATCACCTATATGTAAAACTTTTATCTGGCCCTGACCTTGAAGAATCAGTCGGTTAAATTTTAAAAACAACCTTTCATACTCTCTGCCCGCCTCAAAATATTTGAATTCATTCTTATCATACCGCACGAAATCATAATAATCAATATCAAATGGATTGTCCTGTGCCATATTTTGATTGGGTAGACAAGCCGACAACAATACAAATAATATTATAACCTTATTTCCCATGTTCAGTTGCCGCCCTTCGTATTGAACAAATCAACAAATCCTTAAATTTCTCTTTCTGATAAAGCTTATATGCTTTCATAAACGCTGCATTAAACATCCCAGCTACCTTTTCTGCTCCCCTATCATTAAAATGTGTAAAATCCTTTCTGGCATATGAAGGCTTTGTGAGTACCCATTCCTTCATTGAGTTTTTACCTCCCATAGCAGTATACAAATCCCAAAATGCACAATTGGCTCTAAAAGCAGCATTTTTCTGTGCATTTCGTATCTTTTCAATATTGGGATATGAAACATAATCGCCATTTTCTTTCCGGGACATATCAGAAACAGAAATAACGATAACCGATACGTCTGGATACACTCTTTTAATACCACTCAATTGCGCATAAAAATAATTCTCATAGTATGTGTAATCCTCTCTTGGATTAGGAACTACATTTACACCAAACTGAAGAATCAATAATTTGGCATTCAACATCCTGTACATTCTCGCTAAAAAATTCAGGTTTGCTTTTGTAAACTCAAGTCCTGCACTACCCCTCAAGGCAATATTATCTACAGCAACACCACTTGTTCCATCCAAAGTAACACCGTATATTCCAGGACTATCTTTACCGGTAAATTTAATTTTTAATTTTTCTGCATTGTGCTTTGTGTCCCAACTTATCTTTTTAACCTGCTTTTCAGGCATCAAAGTCTCTATTTTATCTAAATTACCATTGTTGTATAATTCAGCTGTAACTGTTGATTGATTATCGCCATAATAAATATTGCAAACCCTGAAATTTTGTACTGTTCCTGTAGTTAAATTGGTTCTTTTATACTGAATCCATCCTTCAAGAATTGTACTATCTATATTTCCAGGTGGGTCGAAACGTGAATAGTATGTCATTACGCCAAACTTTCGATGACCAGGTTTGGCTTTTCCTGTAGCATATTTCTTCCAATTGGAAGAAGACGATTGCCTGATTGAAATCGAATAATGATCATTGTCAAAAGCTGGTAAAAGCCCAGGTCCTGTTCCTCCAAATTCCTTGTGGAATTGCGTTCTGATATCTGAAGTTATTCTATCTCCTTCAATCTGCGAATCGCCATAATGTAGTACCCTGATTACTTTTTCCTTTGCTTCAGTTTCCAATGCATCAAATATATCCCTAAGTGCACTCCACGACTGGTTGGGTAATTGAATATCTTCAATACCATCATCAACCGTATCCTTTGGCTCTTCCACAATGCGTTCAACTGTATCCGTTTGAACCACCAAAGATGAGTCCACTACCACTGTATCTTGCACAATAACAGAATCTTTCTCTATCTGAATTTCTTCCAACACATGCTTTATCTTCGACCACTTCGCATTGAAATACTTTCGAGCATTAAAAAACTCATAATTGTGACCCGCCAGCTTAACTCCATCCTCAGGAAAAACAAATGAAACCAGTATAAGTACTGAAAAAACAGACAATATAAATAAAAGTATCCTGAATGGTTTCATACCACTAATGATGCTTAACTCTTCGGTTTTATTTTTAGCCTCTGACCGGGCTTAAGGCTTCCTTCATCATTAATATTATTTAAACGCATAATATCTATATTTGAAACGCCATCAAATCTTTTTGCAATGCTCCAAAAGTTATCACCACGCCGAACAGTATAATATACAAATTCTGCATCCTCAGGAATGTTTTTTTCTTCCTTCTTTACTGTAACATCTTTACCAATCATCTTCTGCTTGGCTTCAAAACTCATAGAATCTATGTTTTTATACTTTGATGCCACATTCTTATGTTTGTATATGATTAATTTCTGACCTGCCTTAATAAAGTTCCTGCGGATATTATTCCAATATCGTAAATCGGAAAGCCGAATATCATACCATTCTGCAATAAACCCTACGTTATCTCCGGGTTTTACTTTGTATTTCAGTTTTACCATATCCGGAGAAGGTGGCGGAGGAACATATTGCGATGACTTGTAATTCTGTGGAATGGAAGCCTCTTTCCGTGCAAAAAATACTGAATCCTTGTAATTGTATATAGAATCCTGTAAATCAATAAATTTGGTAGTATACTCAAACGGAAGCATCAATGAATATTTGTTTGTTTTGGCTGGAATAATATCTCTTCGGTACTGTGGATTTAAATCCTGTATTGCCTTTAGTGGTAAACCCAGTACATCAGCAACTTGTTGAAGGTGCAGTTCCTGGTTAACCATGACCGTATCTGTTAAATCCTGTTCAATGAGCACCGGTTTAATTCCGTACTCTTTGTAGTATGTCATTGCATAAGTTGCTGCAATAAAAGCAGGAACATAACCTCTGGTCTCGCGAGGTAAATACGGATACAACACCCAATAGTTCGTTTTTCCACCAGATCTTCTGATTGCCCTGTTTACATTACCCGGCCCACAGTTATATGCTGCCAATGCAAGCGTCCAGTCATTATAGATACCATAAAGATCTTTTAAATATTTTGCCGCAGCATGAGAAGCCATCACAGGGTCAAGACGTTCATCCACAAATGAATTGATTTCCAGTTTATACAACTTACCTGTTGTATACATAAACTGCCACATCCCCATTGCTCCTGCCCTTGACCTGGCACGTGGATTCAAAGCAGATTCAATTACAGGCAAATATTTCAATTCATAAGGCATGTCGTATTGATCCAGAATTTCCTCAAAAACAGGAAAGTAGCACTCTGAAACACCCAACATTGTGGCCACCTGCTTTCTCCGCTTCACAGTATAAAGATTGATAAATGCTTTAACCCTATTATTGTAGGACATGTCTATAACTGAAGGAATGGCATTAAGCCTGTCTATAATCACACAATCCGGAACTTCTGTTAAAAGACTATCCGGTATTGCATCGAATAAAGTATCGTATACATCCTCATTAACTTTTACATACCAGAGTTTTAATAAACTATCAATATTCTGCGAAAAACGGAAAGATTTCATAAAGACCGAATCAATATGATCGGGTATGGCCGGCTCATTTTCTGGTAATGTATCCGATACGGACAAACTATCACTGGGATCAGTTTGGGCGTAAATAATATTTGAAAGAAAAACTAAAATTACCAGCAATCTAATTCTAATCAACATCACTTTAGGTTTATTTTTACGTTTAAAGATAATGCTACGTCCTGAGATTGGAGCAAACGAGGCTCCAAACGGATGGAAAGGTCATCGCTAACATCCCAATCATAAAGATGAGCATCCACTGTAGCATCCACAATATTTAACATATATATTGCAATAGCTCCAATAAAGCATAAATCCCGATTTCGGCGGTTTTCATCG
>PKSZ01000294.1 GCA_002869425.1 Marinilabiliales bacterium | reverse complement strand
TGAGGATGGCTTGTGTGGTGATAAGATAAGGGCAATAACAATTGATCAGAATGGAAATTTGTGGTTTGGAACACATTCCAATGGAGTATGTCGATACGATGGCAAGGAGTTTTCCAATTATAATGAAAGTAATGGCCTTTGTTACGATTTTGTTATGTCTATGGTCTGTGATGCTGGTAATAATATGTGGTTTGGAACAGATGGAGGAGGTATTTGTAAATTTGATGGAGCCAGGTTCAGGCATTTAACAGAAAAAGATGGGATGGCTGGAAATCTTGTCATGGCAGTATGGGAAGATGCTAAAAATAACTTGTGGTTTGGAACCTATGGTAATGGTGTCAGTAAATATGATGGACAAACATTTACCAACTACAAAGCCAAAGACGGCCTTTGTTCAGATCTTATTTATGACATAATCGATGATAAGAATGGGAATTTATGGTTTGTGAGTAAAGGCAATGGGATTAGTATGTTTGATGGTAAGAAATTCACAAACTATAACACGTCCAATGGCTTGCCTTCTGATTTGGTGTACTCGGTAGTTGAAGACAATCTGGGTAATATCTGGTTTGCCACATTGGGTGGAGGTATTTCCATATACAATGGGAAAAAGTTTACAAATATAGGCAAAGAACAGGGACTGAGTTCTGATTATGTATACAGCTTATTTGAGGATGATGATGGCAATATGTGGTTAGGCACAGATGATGAAGGTGTTTCTATGATTTTTGCTGAATGCAATAGTAATAAGATAATAGAGGATGGCTTTATTGATGAAACACATATTATCAATCTTACGAAGTTTGGTATTACCAACAAAATGGTACTAAATATTGTTGAGGACAAGTTTGGCAATATCTGGATTGGTACATTTGGAGGGGGAATAACTCGTTTTGACGGAGTGGATCTTAAGACTTTTTCTGCCAAAGATGGTTTGAATTCAAATAATATTTATTTATCGTTGATAGATAGTGCCGGATATTTATGGCTTGGTACTGAGAAAGGTCTCAATAGATTGGATATTAGGGAAAATCCTACAACACCGGAAATTAAAATTTACAGTAAGCCTGAAGGATTCATTGGTATTGAAACCAATTTTAATTCATGTATTGAAGACCATAATAAAAATCTTTGGTTTGGAAATATTTATGGTGCAACCATGTACAATCCAAGGGAAGATCTTCCCAATAAAAATGAACCTATTTTAAATATAACGGATGTAAAGTTGTTTTTTAAAAAAACAGATTGGTCTGAATACTCTGATACGCTTAGCCGTTGGGGTGGAATTCCATATCATCTGGAATTGCCATATGATCAGAATCATCTTACATTTGAGTTTGTAGGAATCGATACTCGTTCGCCCAAAAAAGTAACTTATCAGTGGAAGCTTGAAGGATTTGATAAGGACTGGTCTCCAAGATCGAATAAAACAGAAGTAACTTATCAGTATATTCCTCCAGGAAAATACACATTTAAAGTTAAAGCTTTTAATAGTGATGGTGTTGGGAATGAGCAGCCTGTTACATTTAGTTTTAGAATTCCGCCACCATTTTGGCAAACCTGGTGGTTTTATACCATATTGGTTTTAATTGGACTTTTGTTGGTTGTTATTTTTGTGAGGTTAAGACTAAGGGCACTTGAGAAAGAAAAGAAAATTCTGGAGCACAAGGTTGAACAAAGAACAAAAGAGCTCAGAAAAGAAAAAGCTATTGTTGAGCAGCAAACAGAAGAACTCAGGGCTCAAACCGATCAGCTGGCAATGATCAATAAGGAGTTGGAAAAACTGGTTATTGTAGCAAGGGAGACAGATAACTCTGTAATGATTGCAGATAAAAATGGAGACATGTAGTGGGTGAATGCAGGATTTACAAAATTATACGGTTATGAGTTTGATGAGTTTAAAGAATTTGTGGGTAAGAATATGTTTGAATGTACATCGTATCCGGAATTGCAAAATTTAATTGATAAATGTAAGGAAACAAAGGAATCGGTTGTATATGCCAGCTTAAATAAAAGGAAAGATGGAACCAGTTTGTGGATACAAACTACGCTTACGCCAATTTTTGATGATGTTGGTGAAATAAAGCAATACGTTGCGATTGATTCTGATATTACAACGTTAAAAGAGCAGGAAGAGGAGATTAAGAAGCGTACACAGGAGATTATAGTACACAGAGATCAATTGAAGGAGGCCCTTAATAAATTAAGTGAGCTTGAAGGCTTTAAGGAATCCATGACTGGAATGATTGTTCATGACCTGAAAAATCACCTGAATTCCATTATTGCATTTTCTTCTCAAATGGTATCCGAGAATAATCTTAAACGAATACACCAGGCAGGAAAACAAATGTTGAATATGGTCCTAAATATTCTGGATGTTCAGAAGTTTGAGAAGACTGAAGTGAAGTTAGAAACCAATATTCACAATGTGCAAATTGTCGTGAAAAATGCATTGGATGATGTTTCTCTCCTAATTGATGAGAAATCTATTCATGTTGAGAATAAAATAACATCTCATGTCCAGAGTAAATTTGACTATGATATTATTTTACGGGTTCTTGTTAACATATTAACCAATGCAATAAAATATACGCCTTCCAATGGAAGAATAATCCTGGATTATGACAAAACTAAGGAAGATAGCAAGGAGATGGTAGTCGTCTCTGTAAGAGACACTGGTCAGGGTATTCCTAAGGATATGATTGCAAAGATATTTGATAAATTTTCACAGGTTGAAGCCAAAAAATCAGGAATGGCCAGATCTACAGGCTTGGGCTTGTCTTTTTGTAAAATGGTGGTAGAAGCACATACAGGAAAAATATGGGCAGATTCAGAGTTGGGTGAAGGAACGACTTTCTTCTTCTCATTACCTCTGGTTAATACTGAAAAAGAGCATGATGCTGAAGAGGTTGAACTGGTTGAAGAAATCAAAGAAGATATGGATGTAGACGAGCTTACGCATGAAGAGAAAGAAATATTGAAACCTTATGTGGAAAAGTTATTGAGTAGCGATATTTCTGAATTTAGTTTCAACTTAACGGTTATTGACGAAATAAAGAGCCTAAAGCTGGAATCAGAAGCATTCATGCACTGGCTAAACAAACTTGAGGCAGCATTCTATAATTTGAATGCGAAAGCTTCGGATGAATTATTGAACAAATGTAAAAACTAATGGCAGGGAATATGGGTTATACAATCCTTGTAGCAGATGATCAGGTTCAGAACATTGCAGCTATTTATAGTATGCTTACCACTCATGATGAATCTTTTCGTATCATTGGAGCCATAAATGGTAGAGAAGCATGTGATCTGGCTTATAAGAAAGATCCTGATTTGATAATACTTGACTGGGAGATGCCTGTGATGACAGGAATTGATGCTGTGAAAGAGTTGAAAAGTAATGAACAAACAAAGGATGTACCTATTATTATGGCTACAGCTTTAACTTCCAGTGAACATCTTAGTGAAGCAATGGCTGCCGGAGCCATGGACTACATTCGTAAACCTCTCGACAGAACTGAACTTATCGCTAGGGTTAAGTCAGCTGTCACAATATATGATTATTACCGAAAAATTCAGGAGCAATC
>PKSZ01000498.1 GCA_002869425.1 Marinilabiliales bacterium | reverse complement strand
TCTTCTTTATCATCTTTTATTTCACTCTTAACTTCGTTTATCGAAGTCGTTTCGGATTTTTTTGTGTTATTATCGTTATTGGTTTTTGTATTTGTACTGCATGACAGTGTAAAAGCTGAGACGAGCACAAATAATAGGATTTCTTTAATTTTCATAATAGTTAAGTGTTTTATTGTTTATACTGTTTTATTAATGTTAGTAATTTTTACTAACTCTCTAAAAAAAATACTTGTTATTGGGAGTTTAAAAGCCAGAAGCGTCCAGATAAATTTCGTTATTAATTACTTAGACGGTTTAATGTACTACCTACAATTTGTTTTTAAAAACGTCGTTGTAAAAATTATACAACTGTATTTCGTATTCTGTTTGTATAGGGGAATCGTAATTGAATTCAGGAGCTTCTTTTATAGTCTTACTCAGAAGGTTAATTTGTGCTTCCTGGTCTAAGTAGCTAATTTCTGATAACCATTCTACTGCTATTAGTAATTTTTTACTCAAGGGCATCCAATTGCTTGTGTCGATTACTAAATAGACAATCTGCCGGTCAGCATCGTCAATAATAATGTCCTCAATATGTCCTATTTTATCGTCAATTGCTTGTATGATGTATCCATTGACTTCCTGAAAACTTCTTAGGTTGGTGTTTATGTTTTCACTAATGATTTTTGCAGGAACTTTTAAGGGTCTTGGGGGATAATACTCTTTTGGATGTGCAGGTGGATAGTATGTTGAAACTGGCCAGTATGGATTTTGAGCATAGTACTTATTTAAAGCCTCTTCATATTTTCTTGAAACCGGCATTTTTGTTTCAGGCTTAGGCCCGTTTTTGATGGTTTCCAGCTTAAGGTTTATATTAAAAAGTTTTTCTTTATAGTCAATTTTGTCAAAGAAGACTCCAGGAATAATAACCCTTTCATTAATAAAAAAGTTTCCAAAGTCAATTTCAACATATCTTACAACCCACGATTCATCGTCGAAAAGAAAATCGATGACTTTCCCATCTTGTTGGTCTATTGCCTGTACTTTATATCCTGATAATTCTTTTAAACTTCTTTTCATAACAATGTTGAATTTTAAGTGTTTTTTGTAATTGTAGTACTGAAAGATAATTCCGAACATCAGTTAAACTGATATTGGGTATGTGGACTTCTACCAATCTTTTATGATATCTTTAATATCAGCTTTTAATTCACCTGCTGTATTTCTTATGGAGTTGTACCATTCTTCAGTTTTAGCAACAAAAATGTTCTTATTTTCTAATGCTTCTATTTCACTTATCAATTTTTCGTTTTCTATTTTCCAGTTTTCATCTGAAGCATTTATTACAGCATTAAATTGTTTTTTCAGGCTTTCTTTTTTTTCCTGTGTATTTGTAATCTCAGATTTTAGATCGACAATCTTGTTTTTAAGTTTACAGATCTCATCTTCATGTTCTGTAATTTTTTTTAGGGCTTCAGCCTCGTTTTCATTTAATTTTGATAATAAGTGTTTTACTTCTGATTCTGTTTTGAGTTTATAAAGTTCTTTCTTATTCATAATATTTGTTTTTTATAATTTATTAGCCTTAACCATTTAAAAATATGGTATCTATATCATTTATTACAAAGATATTATGCATCAGGAGTATTTGAAATGAGAATGCTCAAAGATGATGTTTGATATTTATCAAACTCATAGTAAAATTTGAGTATGGAAATTGGAAATAAAAATTGATTTTGACGTGTTTTACCAATAGTAAAACAATTCTTTTAATTTCTCAATATCCTTAATAATGATTAAGCCAGGGGATGTTTCAGTAATTTGCATTTCATTAAATTCGGAAAGAATTCTGGAGATTGTTTCATTACTGGTTCCTACCATATGCGAAAGGTCTATCCCTGTGAGCGGTATTTCGTATTGATCTAATTTTTCAGACAGATTGATAAGTGTTGTTGCAAATCTTTTCCTTGTGGAGTCATAAGCAAATCTTATCATTTGCTTTTCTTTGGATGTAACTTTTCGAGAAATAAGCTTTATAAAATCCAACGCATTCTTATGACTTTTTAAGATATTTTCCATGAATTCCTTACCTGGTATTTTATATAGAGAACCGTCTTCAATAAATTGGGCAGATTCAGTATAAACTCTATTTTCGATAAGTGCTTTATGCCCTACAAAATCACCATTTAAGCAAAGGCCTGAAATGAATTCTTTTCCATCCGGGTTGGACATAAACTTTTTAAGTTTTCCAGAATGAATGATATATAAATAATGAGGAAAATCTCCTGCTCTGAAAACAAAGTCGCCTTCCTTATAGTGGTATAGTTTATAATGGCTGTTTATTTTATCTCCGGTATCAATTGTAAAACTATTGGGATTAATGGAAATATCATTGGCTTTATTCAGATCTGGTTTTCGTAATTTATTTATTCTCTTTAATCGGCCTTCAATAGCATTTAGTAAATCAGAATCTTCAAAAGGTTTTTCAATATAATCATCAGCTCCATTTTCCATACCTTTTCGCAGGTTTTCTTTTCCTACTTTGGCTGTTAAAAAAATAAAAGGAATATTACAGGTTTTATCATGATTTAATATTGCATGCAATACTCCATATCCATCAATGCCGTCCATCATTATATCACACAGTATTAAATCCGGCTGTTTTTCGATTGCCAGTTCAATCCCTTTTTTACCATTGCTGCTGCTAAGTATGCTATATCCTGTCAGATGAAGCAATTCTCCAATGTTTTCTCTCAGGGTTTTATCGTCTTCAATTATTAATATCTTATTCATGGCATATTTGTTTTAGTTTGATCGTAAACCGGGCCCCTTTACCTTTCTCGCTGATGCAGGAAATTTCACCATTCATAATATCCAGATATTTTTTAACAATATTAAGTCCCAAACCAGTACCGGTAAGAGTTTTTGCATTTTTTGCTCTATAGAATCTTCTAAAAAGAAATTTTTGCTCCTCTTTAGGTATTCCTATACCTTCATCTTTGATACTGATAAGTATATTTTGATTTTCAATAATAGCTGAAAAATATATATTCTGTTGATTTGCAGAATATTTAATAGCATTCGAAACTATATTGAGCAAACAGTTTTTAAGTAGTTCTTCGTCTAAATATACGCATTGGTTCGTGTTTTCATAATTGCAAATTAGCTTTTGTCCCGGTTTAAGTAATGATTGGGAGTATTTGATAAAATCATTTATGAAATCTTCAAGAATGAAGTTTTTGGGTTCGTGCTTTATCTCTCCTTCTTCGAGTTTACTTATTGACAAGAAGCGATTTAATATATCGGTTAAATCTTTAATAGAAAGTTTGATTTTAGAAAAGTGTTCTTCAATTTTATTCTTGTTAAGAATTCTGTTCCAGGTTTCCTGATCAGCAGCAAGATATCTAATAATTAGATTTACTGATGAAATTATTCCTGCTAAGGGAGTCCTGAATTGATGAGCAGCCATAGAAACAAAAACAGATTGTAACTCATTTAATTCAGCTTTTTTGCTAAACTTCTTTTCGAGAAGCTTGTTTTTGTCTTTCTCTTCTATAATTTGTTGTTCTAAATGGAAAGAGATTTCATTTAATATGTTACATATAAATAGCTTTTC
>PKSZ01000111.1 GCA_002869425.1 Marinilabiliales bacterium | reverse complement strand
TTGCGTGCAGACTAAGGTATGTCTCATTGATGTCAGGCTAGTGCAACTGCCCGCCTTCCTTTCTGCCTGGCACAGAAAGGAAGCAAAGAATGCCTGGTGGCGGGTAATTTTTCCGACCCGTTAAGGTCTCAAAGAACTAAAAATGCTAACCTTGTCACTTCGTGACTTCAAACAATGCATTTTCTTAACCTTCTTTTCAACCTACGGGGACCCCGGCAAAATCACCAATGCCACTCGCTATTTCAATCATTGGTATAAAAATCTGTTTGCGCTGCATTGCGATATTAGCCCTAAGCAAAAGAATCGGGCACCCATAGGATTCTGTAAGCGTTAAAAAGCACCAGCTGTTTGAAGGATGCCAAAAGCATACAAGTTCTGGTGCTTTAGCGTCAGAAACCGTTATGGGTGATTTCTTTTGGTTAAGGCAGGCTGTTTTTTCTGTATTTTTCCAGCTTTGAAAAATATAGTCGGGTTGCGCTTCAAAGCAAACTATGAAATACTATAGTTTTTAAACCCGAAACATGCCAATAACATATGATAGGATGCTTCGTGCAAAGTTAAAGTAAAGGGTTTGTAGGAAAGTTCCAACTATATTTTACAGTGTTCTGCCGGATCGATATGAACAGTTGCATTTACTCCCAAGTCATTTTTAATGTCCGACTCAATCTTATCAACAATACCATGCGCTTCTGCCATGGTCATGTTTTCAGGTAATTTAATATGAAATGTGAGTTCAGCATGATTGCCATAATTATGCAAATGAAAATGATGTGCTTCCAAATCAACACTATAAGAGCGATTGGCCATTTCCTTAATTTTTTCTATTAATTCCTCATCAGGGGCTTCCCCGATAATAGGACCAATTGCTTCTTTCAAGATTTCATACGTAGTATAAAACATAAACAAGGCAACCATTATCCCCAAAGCACCATCTATCCACCAATACGTATTGCCGAGAAAAATTCCGGCGAGTATAATTGCAGAAGAAATGGCATCACTACGATGATGCCAGCCATCCGCTTTCAGGGTAGATGAATTAACTGATTTTCCCATTCTAATGGCCAATTGTGCCAATATTTCTTTCACTACCAGTGATATAACAGTAACCACAATAGCAAGGGTTCCAAAATTTGCCGGCTCATGATTCTGAAGGCGCTTTACCGATTCAAGTAAAAAATCGAATCCAACCATTGCCAATAAAACGCCAATAATTATAGAGGCAATCAGTTCTGCTCGTCCATGACCAAAAGGATGTTTATCATCGGCTGGTTTGCCAGAAATTTTAACACCAAAAAGCAAAACAATTGAGGAAAGAGAGTCCGACAATGTATGCCAGGCATCAGCTATCATTGCAACAGAACCCGAAACAATGCCAGCCCAGTATTTTACAACAAACAATAAGAGATTAACAAATAAAGACAACCAGCCTTCAATCAGGCCATAGCGCTTTCTTTTTTCCTTATGCAATTTCATGAACTATTTTAAAAAGCTAAATTCTACTCTTCTGTTTTGTTGCCTTCCCTCATCCGTATCATTATCTGCAACAGGATCTGATTCACCATATCCTTTTGCTTTCAGGTGCTTAACATCAATGCCTTGACCTATAAGAAAATCAACAACAGATTGTGCTCGTTCCTCGGATAATTTCTGATTGTGAGCATCACTTCCTGTATTATCCGTATGACCAGCAATTTCCAGTTGTGTTTCCTCATCCTGCCTGATTACCTCTTTTAGCAATTTTGCCAGACGATTCAACTCAGGAATCGACTCCTCTTTAAGCGTAGATTTATCTACATCAAAAAACAAGTTGTTGATCTTCACGGCCTTCATTTCCTTAAGCTTATCTATACGCAATAAAACGATGTCTTTCTTTTTCAGCAGCACGCGTTTTTCATCCCTTAAATCTATATTTTGAGCCATGGGATAATACCCATCTTTGGTTGCAAAATATCCATACAAATGATTGGTTGGCAGGATAATGGTATACCTTCCGGTTTCAGGGTCACTGGTAGCTTTACCAATGGATTTATTTAACTCCAGATCTTCCCAGTTGATTTCTGCATGCAAAGGTGTTCCCTCCGGATCAATTACCTTTCCTGTAATTATTATCACATTCTTCGGGCGAAGTTCTTCAGGCAACTTTTCACGGAATATATCCTCTTTATTCGAACCATTTTCTCCATTAAAATAAGCATACACACCTGAAGTGTTAATTTTATAACCCCAGTCCTGGCCTACTGTATTAAACCCTTTTCCAAGGTTTATTGGCTGACTCCAGCAATCCCAACATGTATCTGAAAGCCTTGTAACTTTATATACATCCTGTCTTCCCAGGCCGGCATGACCATCAGAACTAAAAAACATGGTTTCCATATCGGGATGTAAAAAAGGACTTCTTTCACTATATGGCGTATTAATTGATGGACCAAGATTAACTGGAGCACTCCATCCATTGTCCGTTTTACGACAAACATAAAGATCAGATGCATAATTAAAATCACCATGATAATAATCCTGATCAGGAAACTGGTTGAACCCGCCAGGGCGATTTGAAGCAAAAAGAATAGCCTGTCCATCACTGGACAGCATTGCATCTCCATCCCAGTAGTCTGAATTAACAGGTTCAGGATACTTAACCGGTATTGACCAGCCTGTAGCCATTTTCATGCTATAATAAATATCTCCGGCAGAAAACAACAAGAGTGTATTTCCATCTATTGACAACGAAAGTGGAGCTTCATTTCCACCAGAAGTATTGATATATTCAAAAGGTCTGGCTTCAGACCAGTCTAAACTGGTAATTCCAAACGAGTCCGTTTTTGTTGTATTACTGATAAAAATATCTTCCTTCCCTACATTGTCTTTCCTGTCTTTACCACAGAAAAACAAAGTACTGTCATCTCCCGAAATAACAGGGTAATATTCACTCCCCTGGGTATTAATGGTTAAGATTCTTTCCTTGTTACTATCCGGAAAAGTATCTTTCAGAATTGTAACCAACATATCCATCTTATGCTTCATCTTTTCGTCACTCATAAAGGAAGGAAGGAATCGGTTAACAGTTGAAACTGCTTTGTTCCAGTTCTTGTTTTGAATATCGTTCTCAATCAAACGAAGCAACCCAACATATGCCAGCTCTTTGGGAGCTGCTTTGTAGATATATTCTTTAAGCCTCATGGTATCAACTGAAGGTGTTTCCTCTGATTCTACATTTACATGAGGGATATAGTCAAATTCATGAACCAATTCCATTGGCTGGATTGACGTATAACTAATATCTCCTTTATAATCCCTGAACTTACCATTTACCATAATACGAACAGTATACTCGGTTGGATCTTCACAATTGGGACAATTAATTGTTCCCCGAGTGTCAATTTCCTCATAGTTTTTCATGTGCCTCACAAAAACTTTGTAATGTCCTTTGGGGGCACTATTTTCAGGCCAGTATATATTTTCAATCGGCGTTTTCGATGATTTGGGAATGTGCTTATACTTTTCTGTGCTATCTTCCTTTTCAACGCCTCCATACAACCAGTTCATATCCACATCCAGCTCGCCTCCAGTGGAAGTGGTGTTATTCTTATAGTTAATCTCCTCACCATTGGG
>PKSZ01000614.1 GCA_002869425.1 Marinilabiliales bacterium | reverse complement strand
TCGAGTAACCTCAGTGAGCAAAGAAAACTCAGACGAATCCAGTTCGTTGAGGCCTCTCGAAGTAAGTGATAAGGATCAAGACTCTCCAAGCCAGAACAAATCCAGCTCGCTGAGGTTACTCGAAGTGAGCGGTATCAAGTTCACCAAAAGCATCCTCACCCAACTAGGAGACGTAAAAGACCTCCTCGGTTCATTCCTCGAAGAACAAATAGCCACACTCGACGATCCCGACTCAGCATTGGCTATACTCAAAAGCTTTGTCTCAGTCAAAGGCACCAAGCGCCAGATCACCGAAGAAGAAATCAATGAGCATTGCAAAACCATAGGAAAAGACATTGATCAAACCACTTTGCAAAAACAAATTGCTCATTTTGTAAATATCCGCATTCTGCGCGACAAAGATGAGGCAGGCAGATACGAACTGCGTCACGATGCCCTGGCAGCCAAAATCTACGAAAAAATCACGCTGGTAGAAAAAGAGCTCATGGAAATCAGGCAGTTTATTGAGAATGCTTATGAGAATTTTCAAAAACGTGGTATTCTGATGTCAGCAAAAGACCTTAAGTATATAGTTCCTTATGAAGATAAGCTCATACTGGGAAACGAAATGGAAGCATTCCTTACAAAAAGCAGATTCGAGGCGGATAAAGTAAAAAGGAAGAAGCGGAATTCTGTACTGGTAATAATGTCTGTTTTGTTAATAATCTTTGCAGGTTTTACTGTATGGGCATTAAATGAGAGGGCGAAAGCTACTGAGAGTGAAAGACAGGCAGTGGAAAGCGGAAAAAGAACAAAAGCCTTGTACTTGAACTCAGCTTCTAAAGAGCTTCTGGAAACAAATCCTACTCAGGCCTTACGATTAGCACAGCAAGCACAACTACTGGATACTTCTGATCTCCTTATCAGGAAAAATATTCTGGATATTTATTCAAATTACAAATTGCATAAAATTGTTTCCAGTGGAGATGATATGCCAGTCAATGCTGTTTTTTCACCAGATGGAACAAAAATACTTGTAGGGAGTCTTATGGGATTTTGTATGTTAAAAGATTTAGATGGAAATACTTTATGCAAATTTAAAGCACATGAAAGCAGTGTTACTGGTATTGCTTTTACTCCTGACGGAAAGCAGATTGTTACAGGATCCACCGATTTCACAGCACGTATTTGGGATATTGAGGGGAATTTGAAAAAAGTAATCAACCATCCTGCACCCATTTTTAATGTTGCATATTCACCAGATAATGAACATTTCGTGACAACAACAATGGGTGGTGGAATTTATCTCTGGAACAGAGATGGTCAATTGATCAGAAGGTTTGATCATGAGATACAGGGATCAAGAATAGCATTTAGCCCTGATGGTAGTATGTTGGCTACAGCATTTATTGTTCCTGGTGAACCAATTATTTTATGGGACCTTGACGGCAATCAGCTGGCTTCTTTTTCAGGACATAAAAAAGTGGTTGGTTCCCTGGCCTTTTCTCCCGTTGAGAAATTGATTTATTCTGCAGATACTCAAGACAAAGAAATTTTGATTTGGGACTATAGTGGAAATCAGGTAAATAGACTTGATCTTGGTACAAATATTTTGTCTATCTGTTTTTATAACAATAGCGCAAGATTCGTAACCGGATCAATAACAGGAGACGTTCTGACCTGGGATGAAAACGGCAGAATAGTGAATACCTACAAAAGTCATGGAACTATTGTCCAACGTATAGATGTTTCATCAGATAACAAGCATATTTTATCCACAGCTAACCTTGAACAAAAAACATGCTTATGGAAAACAGAAGGCGATGCATTGTTTTCATATTCAACACATAATGACAGAGTTACGTCCATTGTGTTTTCTCTGGATGGAACAAAAGTTCTTACCGGATCTCATGATGGTATCACACGCTTATGGAGTAAGGATGGTGGACTTCTGAAATAATTTCAGGTTAAAGATCAAGGCATGGTTATGTATGCGTCCATTTCACCAGATGGTAAATATGTAGTTGTAGCAAGTACTGATAATATTGTCAGGGTTTGGAGTATTGAAGGAGAGGTTCTTAGTGAGCTTCGAAGCCACACAGGAATAATATTTCATGCTAAGTTTTCACCTGATTCTAAGAGAATTGCAACCTGTAGTGCTGATAAAACAGTGTGCTTGTGGGATTTACACGGCAATCTACTACATAAAATGACAGGGCATACCAGTCAGGTATTTTCTGTTGAATTTACTAAAGCCGGTGATGGTTTGATAAGCACATCGCAGGAAATTCTAATGTGGGATTTAAATGGTAACCTTCAACAAAAAATAGCACACGCCGTATCCCCCTGTACAAGGGTAAATATATTTCCGGATGGAAAAAAGCTATTAGCTAGCTATTTTGATAATAAAATTAAGGTGCTGGACTTTGATGGCCATGTACTAACAGAAATTAATACTGAAAAATTACCATCAGAGATTGCAATAACTCCAAAAGGAGATAAAATTGTCTTTACAACAGATGAGGGAGCACTATTTATTTATAGTACTGATGGCGAATTATTATACTCAAGAGAAGGATATGGGGGTATGAGCTTATCAGCTGATGGTAAATTTATTGCAGCTTCAAGAAATAAACCGAACACAATTGTTGACCTTTTCGAATTTCCACTATTCTATGAAGATTTTCAGAAAAATGATTGGGCTGAACCATTATCAAATAAGAACAAGATAGAATATGAAATCGTTAATTATAACAATTTACTTGCATCAACAGATGATGAATTGTTAAAGTATGCATTGAAATACTATATCATAGATTATGTCAGGGCAGAAGATACAATGAAAGCCCAGGAATATGAAAATATGTTAGAGGGTATGTTTAGGCATATGGTAGATATTGGGAGTACACCTTCAAATTTTATTCGTTATTTAAAGTTACCATATCTGAAATTTTTGAAAGATAGCACCTACAACTATTCAGAAAAAACCAATGAGATTTATCAATTAATATATAAGACGAAATCTACAGAAGAAATGCTGGAGATCGCAAGTGATTTGATAGACTATTATACTGTTAAAGAGGCTGATAGCGCTGCTGTAGATAAAGCAATACTGCTTTACAATAAGGTGATCAGCAAAGAAAACAACAGTCAGGAATATTGTGATAGAATTGCAGAAGAATGCATTTGGAAAGCATTAATACTCATCCAGCGAAAGCAACCGGAAAAAACATTAACTCTGGCTGAGTATGCACAGTCTATAGCACCTGATAATGAAATGGTTCGCTTAAAACTGCCTTTACTATATCTTCTTAATGATAGATGGGATATGGCAGAAAAGGAATATAGAAAACGGATAAATGAAAGCACTAAGGGTGGAGAGCGGTATAGAGACGTTTATATGCGTAGTATTCAGTTATTCCAGCTATCGAAAATAGTACATCCGGATTATCAAAAAGTTTTTGAACTAATGAATGAGGAAAGTTTTGACAAAAATGATGAATAGCCCTTTTAAATTCTTAGACAGCTTCGACAAGAACGACAAAGACATTTTCTTTGGTCGTGAACGCGAGACAGAAGAATTGTACCAGAAAATATTCGAAAGCAAAATATTGCTTGTCTACGGCATCTCCGGAAC
>PKSZ01000240.1 GCA_002869425.1 Marinilabiliales bacterium | reverse complement strand
TTGGCATGAATTTTTGGACGCATACCATATTTCATGCCCGCATTTAGAATTCTGTCTGTGTCTTCAACTGTAAAGAAACCTTTGTCGCAAAATACGTCAATGTAGTCTGCAAGTTCTTCTGAAGCAACAACTGGAATCATTTCGTTAATCACCTGATCAACATATTCTGTTTGGTTGTTTCTGAATTGCGAAGGAATGGAATGAGCGCCCAGAAAAGTAGATTTAACTTCAATGGGTGAATTTTCTTTGATTCGCTTGATAACCCTGAGCATTTTAAGTTCGCTTTCAGGTGTTAATCCATATCCACTTTTAATTTCTACAGCACCTGTTCCCAGGGAAATAATTTCGTTTATTCTTTTCATGGATTGATCAAACAAGCATTCTTCACTTGTTTCCTGAAGTAGTTTGGCTGAATTTAGAATTCCACCTCCTCTTTTTGCAATTTCTTCGTATGAGAGCCCCATTATTTTATCTCTGTACTCTACTTCTCTGCTGCCAGCATAAACCAGATGTGTATGTGAGTCGCAATAACTAGGAAAAACCAGCTTGCCACTTGCATCAATGGTCTCCTGTGCGTTGGAAGGACATGTGTCCATACTTCCATAATCTTTGATCTTATCATCTTCAATGAATAGCCAGGCATTTTCCAGGCATGGTAGCTTGCTCATCTCTTTCCCGCACACTTTCAGTTTTGCTGATTCATCAACCTGAACCAGAGTTTTTATATTCTTAATTAAGAGAGTCATAGGGTTGGAATATTTGATTTGCTTAAAATTAGAATATAATGGCGGGATTATCAAATAAAAACTGGGAGGTTTACCTAATAATTATATTTTTGTCAGTTGAACCAAAAAACAGGCAATATGTTAAAAAAAGTTCCGCATACATATGTAATTATCTTCTTTATTATTGTGATTTCTGCGATTTTTACATGGATAGTACCTGCAGGACAATTCGAACGGGTAGATAAAGTGTTACCTGATGGCTCAAGCAAATCAGTAATTGTTGAAGGTTCATATCACAACATAGATGCATCACCACAAACCTGGCATGTTTTTTCTGCTATGTTTAAAGGTTTTGTTAATCAATCTGATATAATTATTTTTATTTTGATGATAGGAGGTGCATTCTGGATAATGAATGCCACCAGATCCATTGATGTAGGCATAATGGCTTTTTTGAGGGTTACCCGGAAGCTTGAGAAAAACCGACTTCTGCGGCGGATAGGGATAAATAATATAGTGATGGTTCTGATAATGGTGATGTTTAGCATATTTGGAGCTGTTTTCGGAATGAGTGAAGAAACCATTGCTTTTGTCATAATTCTTGTTCCATTGGCTATTTCAATGGGATATGATTCAATAACTGGTGTATGTTTGGTTTATGTTGCAGCGCATTTGGGTTTTGCAGGTGCTGTGCTGAATCCATTTACAATAGGTATAGCACAAGGTATTGCCGATATTCCCATTTTTTCCGGATTTGAGTATCGGTTGATTAGCTGGGCTGTAATTAACTTTATTGGTTTTGCTTTTATATTGCGTTATGCCGCTAAGGTTAAGAAGAATCCCGAATCTTCACTGGTATATAAGTCAGACGAGTACTGGAGAAACAGACAGGGTTCAGAGGATGAGGAAGTACAATATTATACTCCGATATCAGCTTGGATTACATATGGTTTAACCATAACGGTCTTGATAATTTTCTCATATTATTTTCCGGAAACAAAAATGAGTATAGGATCTTCATCTGGAATATTACCTATCATACCGGTTAGTACGGGTTTGTTTGCAATTTTTGGATTTTTAGGTTTGAGAAAATCCGTTCATTTTTTCATTCTGAACCTGCTGGCTTTTACCATAATCTTTTTGATTGTTGGGGTAATGGGATACCATTGGTATGTTATGGAAATTGGTACTTTATTTTTTGTTTTGGGGATATTATCCGGTTTGGCAATGAATAATTCTGCTAATAAAATTACCAAGCTTTTTCTGGAGGGAGTGAAAGATATTTTATCTGCTGCATTGATAGTTGGTCTGGCAGGTGGAATTATTGTAATTCTTACCGATGGAAGAATCATTGATACAATTATGCATAGCTTGTCAGGAGCGATGAGTGGAGTAGGAAAAAAAGGCTCATTAGGAATAATGTATGGAATTCAAACCATGCTGAATATTATCATTCCTTCCGGATCTGCAAAAGCAGCGTTAACAATGCCAATTATGGCGCCATTTTCTGATATGATTGAAGTGTCTCGCCAGTCTACTGTTCTTGCATTTCAGTTTGGAGATGGTTTTACCAATATGATAACACCTACATCAGGAGTTCTTATCGGAGCATTGGGCATAGCAAAAATACCATACGATAAATGGTTTAAATGGATTGCTCCATTAATGGTTATTTTGCTTATCGTAGGCTTTTTACTACTGATCCCAACAGTTGTTTTTGAATTGCCCGGTTTTTAGCTTTCCAGAGAGGAAGTGTATTAATCTTTCTTGTCCTCTGGGTTTATATAGGAGTAATTGAAGTGTATTTCGTGCTTTATGATATTAGAGACCAGATTGTTGAAGTTGTTTAGGTACTGCTCGAACATATCTCTGGATTCTTCCGGCATATTAAATACCTGAAGATAAACCCGTGTAGCATCCCTTTTCTTTTTCATATGTGTTAAGTAATGCATAACTGCATATAAACCTCTCTTAACAACTTTTTGTGGAGGAAAATGAAGTGTATTTTCTTCAAGGTATAATTTTCGGATGCTGAGTAAATTAATCAATTCAAGAGGTAAGGATTCAAGTTTGTTATAGCTGGCATCTAATATTTCAAGATTCTCAAGTTCGCCAATTTCTTCCGGAAGAGATGTAAGCTTATTGTTGCTAATATCCAGTGTCATCAGATTTGTTAGCTTGCTAATACTTGCAGGCAGGTGCTTAAGTTGATTTCTGGTTAGTAATATGGATTTTAGATTTTTTAGTTCAAAAAGAGCCTCGGGAAGTTCTGTAAGGTAATTATAGCTAAGATTAATATGTTCTATCCAGTCCAAATTCCCGATTTCTACCGGTAGTTGCTCAATATCTTTATTGGATAAATCTAATCTTTTTGATTTGCTGTTTTTAAAAGCTTCTATATAATCTTTTATTTCGTCACAATCCATTTTTTAAAAATTTCAATATTCGACACCACTTTTTTGGACTGTACAAGTTACTGAAAATCCATATTCCCACTTTCCATATCATGAAATTTTTTCGACAAAACAGCGATAAATTTACTTATGGTTGAGAAGGCGTGTTTTGTTTCTTCCGTAAGTTCCTTATTTTGAAGACGGAGTAATAACTGTGAGTATAGAGCATTGAGGGCAATCTCCATATTGCCAGAAACACTTAGTCTGGCTTTTGCTGCAAAATCAATTAAATTCGGCTCTGCCCAGTTGTATAATTCCTGGTATTGTATTTCCTCCTGATTTTCCATTAAAAATTCATGCAATGCCTGTAGCCTGTCGATAATGGTTTTAACTTCCTGGATATGCCCTGTTTTTTCAACGCCTTCTTCCACCATGCTATCTGCCAATTGATAGTACCAATTTTTTATCGCCTCTTTTTCTTTCTTTTTCACCCTGAAATTTNTAACCTGGTGTTGATCATTTCTTTATTAAAGTTATAGGCCCTTAGTAAGTCTTCAAGTTGAAACATATACAAGAGGTATTCCGCTATATTTTCTTTTCTTTTGTTTTGTGCGATTAACATAATTAAAATTTGAATTTATCAATATCCCTTCTTTCTTTTTTGGTTGGTCTTCCCAAGCCTTTTTTCCGGTAAAAAATCATGGGGTCGTTCTTTAAATCTTTTAGTTTATTCAATTCTTCATCCGGAGTTAGGTTTTTACAATAATTTTCTACCAGCTTTGCTCCAACCCGGTTTTCAAGCACATCAATTACCTCGTAGGTAAAAGTAATGGGTGGCTTTTTAACTTCGACAATAAATCCCGGTCTTATCATTTTGGATGGTTTGGCATTTTGACTTTCAATAACAACGCGCCCCTTTTTGCAGGCATCAGTAGCCATACTTCTGGTTTTAAATATCCTAACTGCCCATAACCAACGATCGATTCTAACTTCGTTATTTTCCATTTTCTATAATTTCCAACATAAAACCAGTACCATGGATATTTTTTATGTTAATACCGGGATCAGCTTTCAGGTGCTTTCTCAGTTTTGTGATATATACATCCATGCTTCTTCCCATGAAATAGTCATCATCACCCCAGATTTCCTGAAGCGCTACTTCTCTTCTTAATATTTTGGATTTGTTTTCGCAGAGAAGCTTCAAAACTTCTGCTTCTTTTTTGGTTAACCTTATTTCAGAATCATCGAAAAGTAAAATCTGTCTGTTATAATCAAAAATAATTTTTCCCAGCTTGAATGTATTACATGAGTTTGTATGCTGAAAAATATATCTTTTCAGGATGTTTTTAATTCTCAGACCGAGTTCTTCTGTGCTGAATGGTTTTGTTATATAGTCATCAGCACCCAGTTCAAGACCGGCTATTTTATCTTCTTTCATGGCTTTTGCTGTAAGAAAGATAAAAGGGATGTTTTTGTTTGTACTTCTAATCTTTTTTGCAAGGGAAAATCCATCCATTAGCGGCATCATTACATCCAGGATACATATATCGAATAAATTGGATTGGAAACTTGTCCATGCTTCATTACCATCTTTGACCCAAACAACATCATAGCCTGAAATTTCAAGAAAATCTTTAAGGATAAATCCGAGATTCTCATCATCTTCGGCAAGAAGAATCCTGATGTTTTCTGAGTTTTCCATTGTTGTGAATTTATAAGTTTTAGTTTGTATTTCCAAAAGGAAGATAGATGTCAAAACGGCTTCCTCTGTTTAGTTCGCTGCTTACTTTTATTGATCCGTCATGTTGCTCAATTATATTTTTCACATAATATAATCCAAGTCCAAATCCTTTGACATTGTGGATGTTACCTGTAGGGAGCCTGTAGAATTTATTGAATATTTGTTTTTGTGTTTCTGTGCTCATTCCAATTCCGTTATCATGAACTGTAATAATAACTCCTTCAGGTGTGTTATGGGTGGAAATTTCAATTTTTGGTTTGTCTCCTGAGTATTTATAAGCATTGTCGATAAGGTTGTTGATTACATTTTTAAAATGAAGTCTATCAATTTTAATGACAGGATTTTCAGCATTTAGCTTGTAAATTATATCAACAGGTCTTTGACAGTGTTCCATGCAGAGATTATCAACGGTTTTTCGAATGATATCATTGACATTTTCCTGATCTTTTTTGTCAATTTTAAAGTCATGCTTATCCATTTGGGCAATTTCTAAAACCCTTTCTACTTGTAATTTAAGCCGGTTGTTCTCGTCGAAAATCACTTGTGAATATTTTTTTAATCTTTCCTGTGAAGTTTTTTCATCGGCTTTTAATAATACTTCACTTGCCATGGAAATAGTAGAAATTGGTGTTTTAAATTCATGGGTCATGTTGTTAATGAAATCGTTTTTCATTTCGGAAAGCTTTTTTTGCTTTACGATAACCTTTACAATATATGCAAAACTTATAATCACAATAAGAAGGAAAATCACAGAAATAATCAACCAAGAAAGAAGCTTGAGAATGATGAATTTTTGTTTATCCGGGAAATAGACTTCAAGATTATAGCAATGTGTTTGCCAAATACAGGATAATCCAGTAGTATGACAAGACATGGGGAATTTATCACTAATGGTCCCTTCTTTTTTGTATAATGGCGACCGGTTGCCACACTCTATGATTGCAAATTC
>PKSZ01000487.1 GCA_002869425.1 Marinilabiliales bacterium | reverse complement strand
GTGGGACCAGCTGTAACCATTGTTTTCTTACCAGAAAGCGGTTTACTTTGATTGAAAAAGTCTACCAAAAATTCTACAATTTTTTCAGGATCTTCCATTCTGCCCTTTCCTTCAAGTCCACTAGCCAATTCGCCCGATGAAGGTTCAATAATGATATTGCCATATTCCTGAATTTGCTTTATATTTTTGCTTGTTGCCGGATGCTTAAACATATCCATATCCATTGCTGGCGCAACAATCACCTGACATCGCATTGACAAGTAAGTTGTAAGCAATAAATTATCGCAAACTCCATTTGCCATTTTGGCTATTGTATTGGCCGTTGCTGGTGCAATTAAAAAAGCATCTGCCCACAATCCCAGATCTACATGGCTATTCCATTCACCATCATCATGTTTAAAAAAATCTGATAGAACTGTGTTTTTTGATAAAGTTGCCAAAGTTACAGGCGTGATAAACTCCTTAGCCAAAGGCGTCATAACAACCTTTACATTAGCGCCCTCCTTAATCAATAGACGAACAAGAAAAGCTGATTTATAGGCAGCAATTCCTGCTGTAATTCCAAGTACAATATTTTTCCCTTTTAATCGCACTACTCAGCGATTTCCTCTGGATTTTCTTCAGGTGTTCTGAAATACACATTATCTTCTACATACTCTTGTAGTGAAATCAACACAGGCTTGGGTAGTCTTTCATAAAAGCGTGAAATTTCAATCTGCTCCCGATTTTCAAAAATTTCTTCAAGATTATCTGTATAAGAAGCAAATTCCTCCAGCTTTCTATTCAGCTCCTGCTTCATTTCAACACTAATCTGATTTGCTCTTTTGGAAACAATCATCACTGTTTGATAAATATTACCAGTTTTGGCGTCCAGCTCATCCTGGTCTCTTGTAATGGTTGTCGCGGGTGCATTTGTCTTTTTGTAATCCATATTAATTTATTTGTTTGATCATATTCAACGATTGTTCATAAAGCTTTTCAGCTTCTTTCAAATGGTCTGTCTTCGGATATTCGTCAATTAGAGCATAGTACTGCTCAATTGTATTCTGAAACCTTTCTTTTTGCTTAGATTCAATACTGTTTTCTGCTAGTAAAAAATTAGATTTCAACAGCAGATACAATAATTCTTCACGAAACTGTGAATCAGGATAATCTTTCAATGCATTACTTAATGCCACATTAGCTGCTTTATAATCACCCAGATCAAAATATAACTTCGCACTGTTGTACGATTTTATTTCCAGCTTATTATGCAATTTATCAATGAGTTCATTACACTCTTCAATTCTTTTACTTTCCGGGTATTTATTAATAAATAACTGCAGAGCATCTATAGCTCGCCGAGTATTGGTCTGATCCAAATCCGGACCAGGAGAGTCTAAATAAAAACAATAAGCGCTTAAAAATTCACATTCTTCTGTGTGTTTACTATTGGGATATGTTTTCGCAAAGGACCGGAAATGATAACCTGCCAAAATATAATTTCCCTGTCCATAATAGCAGTAGGCATAATAGAAATAAACTTCCTCCCCCTTTGTCGATCCTTTGAACAAAGTCAATAGCTCTTCAAAAAGCTGTTGTGCCCTGAAATAATCTTCATTATTGTAGTATTCAAGTGCCTTATCATATTTCAGATCATAATCTGAACTTTTCACTACCTTCTGAAATTCACTGCAGGAAGTTACAGCCAGAATCAAAACAATTCCTATAAAAAACAGCTTTCTCTTCATAATATCGCGCAAAGATAATTGTTTTATTTGTTTAAAGCATAACGTAGCCAATCCAATTTTATGATTTTAACAACTGAAATAATCACAAAAATATCAATAAGACTTAAGAATTGTTAATTTTCTCATAAACATATACTTAAAATTAAGAATTTTAACAATGTTTAGTATATTTGTATCCCCGCGACCCGAAACTACAAATATGGCAGACACGAAAGACATATTTCTCACAGAGAAAATTGTCTGGTTTGGACTTGATTTTTCAAGAGCGAAAATGATTGGACAAACGGGATTTAATAATCCTGTGGACATAGTTAACAGGCTCTTTTCGAACTGGAACAATATTATATTACTGGAAGAGAAAAAGTATAATCTTATTAAATTCTTAGGAAAAAGTAAGATAGTTTATGATTTTTCTGTTGTAACCAGGAGAAACAAACTTGTACAGCCGAAAGAACTGGTTATCAACACCGATCACAAAATTTCATCTGAAGATTTAACAACAATTATTAACGATTATAAAAGTGAAGAATATTCAGAAGGAATTGGCTTAAGTTTTATTATAGAAAGCTTTAATAAGTTTAATAACCAAAGTTATCTATACGTATGCTTTTTTGATATTGAAAGCAGATCAATACTTTTAGCTGCATATATGCACGGAAAGGCCAGAGGTTTTGGTATTAGAAATTTCTGGGCTAATTCAATACATGATATATTAACTCAGATAGGAACCAAAAAGTTAAAAAAGTGGGAGAAATCCTGCATTAAATAATTTTGCCATGAAAGAAGAAATGTACAAAGACGAAGAATGGAGAGTTGTAAAACAAAAGAATGTTGTAGACAGGGAAAAATATAAAATTTCAAATTATGGTAGAGTAATGAGCCTAAAAAGAAATCCCAAAGGCCAGATACTTAAAGCCAGTCTTATTGAAGGCTATCCTTGTGTATCTATAGCAACAAAAAAATATAAACACAGTAAGCTCTACGTGCATCAATTGGTAGCACTTGCCTTTATTCCTAAAGACCCATGGAGAAAATATGTGATTCATCTTGATTTTGACAAGACAAACAATCACGTAGATAATCTAAGATGGGCAACCAAAAAGGAGAGGATGCTTCACCAGTTTTACAATCCAAAATGGAGAGCAAACAGGAAGAAAATTACAAATGCAAAGCTGGATATAGAAAAAGTAAAAGAAATAAAAACACTTCTTGCAGATCCAAAAAGGACTATGAAATTAAAAGAAATTGCTCAACAATATGGTATTAGTGAAATGCAACTTTACAGGATTAAAAGAGGAGAAAACTGGGGAAATGTACAGCCGGATTAATTAATCCAGCATTTCTTGATGATAATTATGTAGCTTTTTTTTATTTCTTTGACCAGCATAACAATAATTGCATTTATGCATGCAGGTATAATATGAACCTATATCGATACTCGAAATACACTGGCAATTTTTTCGTTGATTCCTATCTTTTAGTAAAACTCCTTGAACTCCAATATTTTGCAAGCGAAGGCTCGAAATACATGCTTCAGCATACTTGTTCACTTTTGAACTGATAGAATCGGAGCAAACCTGTAATTGCATTCCGTATTTTTTGGAAATTGAAGCCAGGTTATTGTAAATCCTTAACTTTTGAGCATCAGTTTGTACAATTGCTTGCATTGTTTTTAAAGCTCTTCGATTTTTCCGATATTCATGAACAAAACTAATGATACAGGTATCGGTATAAGATTGAAGTGAACCACAAATGCGCTCAAATGCATCATAATGATATCTCTCTGTAAAATTGGGAGTTATTATAATTGGATCATATCTCCAAACCAGACTAGATATCCCAAAACAATCAGACATACGGATAAAATTCTCAAGTCGATCTTCGAGAGTTGGTAATC
>PKSZ01000484.1 GCA_002869425.1 Marinilabiliales bacterium | reverse complement strand
GTCTTGTTATTCTGAAAAAGAAAGATGTTGATATCGACAACCTTTTCCTTGTTGAAACATCTGTTAAACAAGTTTCTGTTGCACTTGAACGTATTTTTTTGAATGAAAAATTATCCGATTCCGACAGGATATATAAAATACTATTCAATAATTCTACTGATCCCATTCTGATTATTGAAAACAATAAATTTGTCGATTGTAATAATGCAGCTGTAAAGTTGCTCCAATATAAAAGCAAAAAAGAACTACTGAATCAACATCCTGCAGATTTTAGCCCTGAATTTCAGCCTGATGGAGAATCTTCTATGCAAAAAGCTGAGGAATTGTTAAGGCTGGCATATAAGAAAGGCTTTATGAATTTCGAATGGGTGCACAAAACAAAATATGGTAAAAAATTGTTTATTGATGTATCCTTAAGTTCTGCTCTTCAAGACGATAAGAATGTCTTGTTTACAGTTTGGAAAGACAATACGCAGCGGTATAAAGAGATTAAGCAATTAGAACTGGAATATGAGTTAAACAGATGTCTTAACGCAACAGTCCCTGTAGGCATCATGCGCTTAGACAATGAAGGTACAATTCTCTATATGAACAAGCGGGCCGAAGAAATTCTTACAAGAGATAAGCAATCCCTGATTGGAAAGAAATACGATTCGGCTGAATGGCAAATATTAGATATTAAAGGAAATCCAATTCAGGAAAACCCAATACTTAATGTTTTCACTACAGGTGAAGATATTTATTCTTCTAAAATCATCATATCACAAGACGCCAAATCAATCCATATTTCTCTTAGCGCAAGCATATTAAGAAATAATAACGATGAAAAACTGGGTGTTGTTATTGCATTTGAAGACATTACAGAGAGCATTCAAACGCAAAACCAGCTTATCCTAGCAAAACAAAAAGCAGAGGAAGGCGATCAGTTAAAATCTGCATTCCTGGCTAATATGAGCCATGAAATCAGAACGCCAATGAATGCAATCCTTGGTTTTACTGAATTGTTGGCAATACAGGAAATTTCTGCCGAGAAGAAACAAAAATTCATTGATATTATCCACGAAAATGGACAGCAACTACTTGACTTAATTGATAGCATTCTTGACTTATCGAAAATTGAATCAGGCCAAATGACAATTGAAAAAAAGGCATTTAACCTAATTGAATTGCTAGAGCTTACATACTTGAAATATAAAAACCTGAATAAGAAGGAAAATATTTCATTTAAATTAAACCTAAACAATGAAAAGGAACTGATTCTGATTTCTGATGAAACCAAACTTAAACATGTTCTTGATAATCTTCTGAGTAATGCTTTTAAATTTACACTTGAAGGTGAAGTTACAATGGGTGTTTACAGAAAGAAAGGCAAAGTACATTGCTATGTAGAAGATACAGGTATTGGAGTTCCAGACAAGTATAAACAAAAGATTTTCGATCGTTTTGTTCAAGCTGAAACCTACCTTAAACGTAAGTTTGGAGGTACAGGTCTGGGCTTAGCCATTGCAATTTCCATTACAGAATTACTGGAAGGAGAACTTTCTTTAAAAGATAGAGACGGAGGCGGAAGTATATTTACTATATCTCTCCCCGATCCCAATGCAGGTA
This sequence comes from Marinilabiliales bacterium, assembly GCA_002869425.1. GTDB lineage: Bacteria > Bacteroidota > Bacteroidia > Bacteroidales > BM523 > BM523. Next base: position 2,019 of record PKSZ01000484.1, on the reverse strand, counting down.
GATTGACGTCTGAAATTACTAAAGACCAGGATTTTATTGAGAAACAAATAGATACATCAATTCTTCAGGGTAAGAAAATACTCATAGCAGAGGATGAAATAGCAAACTATTTACTACTCAAAGAATCCCTTGAGTTACACCAAATGATACTTTATCATGCTGAAAATGGCAAACAAGCAGTAGATTTTATCAAAACCAACACTGTAGATGCCGTATTAATGGATATTAAAATGCCTGTATTAGATGGTTTGGAAGCAACCAGAGAGATACTGAAATTTAACAATTCTGTTCCAATTATTGCACAAACAGCCTATGCCATGAATGAAGACAAAAACAATGCTCTTAAGGCTGGATGCAAATATTATATTTCAAAACCAATCAACCAGAACGAGTTGCTTCATATACTCTGTAGTACCTTTGGTCAAAATTTGCACAAATCCGAATAACTAATCTTTCCCTTTTATCTATTTTTACACAAGAATATGCTAAATTGGTCTTTTGTAACAATGTGCCTATGTTAAGCAATTTAAAAATATTAGTCGTAGAAGATCAACCTTCAAATTTCATATACCTTGAGGAAGTATTAAGCATGAACGGTGCAAAAATAATACACGCAAAAAATGGAATGGATGCCATTCAATGCTTTAGTCAAAACAGCAGCATTATTGACCTTGTGCTTATGGATATAAAATTACCCGGAATTGATGGTTTTGAAACGACCAAACGCTTGCTTGAGATTAAAAAAACACCAATAGTTGCACAAACGGCTTATGCTTTTGACCGTGACCGGAATAAAGCTTTTAAGGCAGGTTGTATAGATTATCTTTCAAAACCAATTAAGGCCAATGATCTGGTTAAGGTTATTTTAAAACACGCTGCAAAAAACTCCAATGATAAACAGTAAAGAAAGAATACATAAATGTTCTTTATTCAATAACAAATCGTCCTTTATTGCTAATTTTAAAGCTTTCATTGTAAAAGGTCAGAAAGCAATTATTATATCCGATTTGATTAGACAAGAGGATATTGATCTGTTTTTTAAAGAATCTGGTGACAAACCTTTGTTATTTCCTGTAAGCTCATACTTCCCTGCCAGACAAGATAATCAAATTGAAAAATGCATACAATTCATTAAAGAACTAAGGAATAAGTTTGACGATAATACTTTACTCGCCATTGCAAACGACAATTCATGGGCAGCTGATCAATCTGCAGGATTTATAGAAATTTTTGAAGAATCTTTAAACAAGGAAATCGATACCATTGAAAATGTTGACTATCTCTGTTGCTATAATACAAATCTGTTCTCACCTGTTTCGCTGATCTCTGTATTAAAAATGCACCCTTTTCTATACATAGATGGAAATGTCAATGTCAACTTTTATTACATTCCCAGAAAAAACTTCAATACATACCCAAACAGAACACAATACGAGAGCCATATAGAAAATATAAAAAAGGTTCAAATTATTATTAACGATCTTATTGAAGCTGAAGTAAAACAGTCTACAATCAACACCAAACTAACTGAAAGTGAACACAAATACAAGCAATTATTCAATGAATTGTCTTCCGCTTTTGCCCTTCATAAAATTATCTTTAACAAAAAAAATGAACCTGTTGATTATGAATTTATTGAAGTTAACCCTGCTTTTGAAAAACTAACAGGGCTGAAAGCAAATGACATTATTGGAAAAACTGTCCTATCGGTATTGCCCGGCACAGAAAAGATATGGATAGAAAATTACGGCAAGGTTGTTACGACAGGTATTCCCATCAGTTTTTCAAATTTTTCATCTCAGCTAAACAAACACTACGAAGTAACTGCTTATAAAGCATTTGAAGATCACTTTGCTGTGATATTCAACGACATAACGAAAGAAATCAAGGTACAGGAAAAATTAAAAGAATCAATAGAAGATATTGAGAAGTCAAACGAACAAAACAAAAAGCTACTCAAATTTTCACGTTATGTATTAAAATCAAACGATTTCAATAGTATTGCTAACAACCTTTTTG
>PKSZ01000425.1:641-4277 GCA_002869425.1 Marinilabiliales bacterium | reverse complement strand
GAATAAAATATGTGAAATGATGGATTAAAACCATGAAAACAGAATACTTAAAAAACCAGCTAAACCCATAGTAATATAGGCGGGGAAATGTTCCCGGTTCGTAACCATCTCTGGGGGATATTACTTTAAGAAGAAAAGGTCTTGCATAAGCCATGGCTAATGTTGCTGCTGTTTGAATGCCCGGTGAATTGTTAAATATGTCAATGCTAATACCCAGAATAAATGCAATAACCAGTAATAACCAGTTGGGAGTTTCAAAAGGCAATAAAATTATAAATAGAATAAAAAGATAAGGATTGACAAAGCCTCCAAAATTAATATGATCAAGAACAAGAACCTGCAGTAGTAACAGGAATATAAATCGTAAAATATTTCTTGAGAAAACTTTAATCATTATCGTTTTGTTTTTCTAGTTCTTGTTGTTCTGTTTTTTGAAGATTTTTCACCAGATGGACTTGATTCAGATTATTAAAATCAGTTGAAAGTTTAACACATATTGTGTGGAAATTATCACCTTGATTCAGATAAGTTTCCTGAACAGTACCAATTAGAATCCCTTCTGGGAATATGGTAGAATACCCACTGGTAACAACCGAATCTCCGTGTTGGACATCAACATGGTAGGGTATTTCAAGGAGGTCGATTAAATTCTTGTTTTTTCCGTCCCACTGAACGGTGCCAAAATAACCTGTTCTTTTTAACTTACCACTTATCGATAAACGTGTATTTAATAAAGAGATTACCGAAGAGTAGTTGTATGAAACATTGTTTACAATGCCTACTACTCCTGTTGGACCTACAACTGCCATTTCTTTTACAACACCTTGTCTGCGCCCTTTGTCCAATGTTATATAATTATGGTTCTTATTGAGCGTATTCTTTACAATGTGAGCTGATGTATACTCATACTTTTGTGTATAGATTGAGTCGTGTATTTCCAGGAAACTAATTTTATTTGAATTGTAGGCAGACTTAAGCTGATTTTTTAATTGTGCATTTTCCTTGCTAAGTTCTTCATTTACTTCTTTAAGAGAAAAGTATTCTCCAACAGAAGAAACTACACCATTTAAATATCCGGATACAATATTGCTTGAGTCCAAATAACTTGCGCGCTGATTTGTGTTATAACGAACAATCATTGTGAAAGCAATAAATTCGAACAACAAAAACAGCAATGTAAAATGGTATTTTATTACAAGCTTAAGTAAGTTCCTCATGTCAAATCCGGTTTTTCCGGAGTATTATGTTTTCCTTAACGAATAAGGAATTGGAATTTGTCTACATTCTTAAGAGCTATTCCTGTTCCCCTAGCTACAGCATGAAGTGGATCTTCTGCTACATGAACTGGTATATTGTGCTTTTCTGACAATCTCTTATCAAGACCTCGCAATAATGCGCCACCTCCGGCAAGGTAAATACCTTTGGTATAAATATCAGCATATAATTCAGGTGGTGTTTCTTCCAGCACACTTAAAACAGCAGCTTCAATCTTTGTAATGGACTTATCTAAACAGTGTGCAATTTCCTGGTAAGAAACTGGAATTTCAATAGGTAAGGCAGTCATTTGGTGAGGCCCTTTAACAATATAATCTGTTGGCGGTTCTTCAATATCCGGAAGTGCAGAACCAACTGCTATTTTAATTTCTTCAGCAGTTCTTTCTCCAATTTTCACATTGTGTTGATGGCGCATATACTCTTGTATATCCTCTGTAAAATCATCACCTGCAATACGGATTGATTTGTTACAAACAATACCACCCAATGCAATAACTGCAATTTCAGTTGTTCCACCACCGATGTCGATTACCATGCAACCTTCAGGAGCTTCTACATCAAGGCCTATACCCAGTGCAGCCGCCATTGGTTCGTATATGAGATAAACCTCTCTTGCACCAGCATGTTCTGATGAATCCCTAACTGCACGTAACTCAACTTCTGTACTTCCTGATGGAATACAAACAACGATTCTTAATGAGGGTGAAAAAAGTCTGTTTCTGGAATTTAACATTTTGATCATCCCTCTGATCATTTGTTCTGCAGCATTAAAGTCTGCAATTACACCGTCACGAAGAGGACGAACTGTTTTAATATTTTCATGGGTTTTACCATGCATTTGTCTTGCTTTATCACCAATGGCAATCAGCTTGTTTGTATTTCTGTCAATTGCAACGATTGACGGTTCATCTACAACTATTTTATCATTATGTATAATAATTGTATTTGCCGTTCCCAGGTCAATGGCAATTTCTTGCGTTAAAAATCCAAATACGCCCATATTCGTTTGTTTAGTGTTTAAAATGTCTGACTCCGGTGAAAACCATAGCCATATTATTGTCGTTACAAAAATCGATGGTTTCCTGGTCTCTGACCGATCCACCTGGCTGAATAACTGCCGTTATTCCTGCTTTATGTGCAATTTCTACTGAGTCCTTAAATGGGAAAAATGCATCCGATGCCATTACTGCTCCATCCAGTGAAAAATTAAAATTGCCTGCTTTTTCAATGGCTTGTTTTAGCGCATCAACCCTGGAAGTCTGCCCAACACCACTTGCCAAAAGTTGTTTTCCTTTTGCAAGTACGATTGTGTTAGACTTTGTATGTTTTACTAGTTTAAGTGCAAATTCCAAATCTTCGTATTGCGAAACATCTGGTTCCTTTTTAGTGACAGGACTCATTTCAGTTTTTGTTTCTGATGTTGCATCTTTTTCCTGTGCAATTACTCCATTTAGCAAGGAGCGGAACTGTAAATCTGGTAGTTTGTTCTCTTTTTGAATAAGTATAATCCTGTTTTTCTTTTGTTTTAGAATATCTAGTGCTTCTTCAGAATAAGCAGGAGCAATCACAACTTCAAAGAATATCTTATGGATCTCTGCAGCGCAATCTTCATTTATTTTCTCATTGGTTATCAAAATTCCTCCATAGGCTGAAACCGGATCACCAGCTAAGGCAGCTTTCCATGCTTCTTTAAGATTGAGTCGCGAAGCAATTCCGCATGCATTATTGTGTTTGAGTATGGCAAAACTAGTTTCATTAAATTCTGCCATCAGGCCAACTGCTGCTTCAATATCCAGAAGGTTATTGTATGATATTTCTTTTCCGTGTATTTGTTCAAACAGATCTTCCAATTTGCCAAAGAAAACCCCTTTTTGATGAGGATTCTCACCATATCTCAGTGTTTTCTTTTCACATATACTTTCATTGAATGAGTTAAGCGGATCATCATTGAAATATTTAAAAATAGCAGTATCGTAATGTGAACTTATTCTAAATGCATGTCCTGCATATTTTTTTCTAGTATCCAGATTGCAGGAACAATTATTTGATTTTAATATTTCAGCTAACTCAGTATATTGATTCATTGAGCTTACGACCAACACATCCTTGAAATTTTTAGCAGCGGCTCTGATAAGTGAAATGCCCCCGATGTCAATTTTTTCGATGATCTCTTCTTCGTTGGCACCTGAAGCTACTGTTTTTTCAAAAGGATAAAGGTCAACAATAACCAAATCGAAAGCCTGAATGTTGTATTCTGCAATTTGTTTCAAATCTGATTCCTGATCCTGTCGGCTTAATATACCTCCAAAAATTGCAGGGTGCAAAGTCTTAACGCGTCCACCTAGAATTGAAGGATATCCT
>PKSZ01000425.1:0-605 GCA_002869425.1 Marinilabiliales bacterium | reverse complement strand
TCTACTGCTGTAACATCTGCAGATTGTTGCATTAAAAAATCCCTTGTTCCACCTGTTGATACAATTTCAACATTGTGTGTTTTGAGGACAGAAATAATATCCTCTAAACCGTCTTTATGAAAAACAGAAATTAATGCTCTTCTAATTTTCTTTAATTCAGCCACTTATCAAGTATTTATTAAACTAATACAAAAATATTAATTTTTGTATATTTTGATTCCAAGAATAGGGAAAACAAAGTGCTTTGTTGATAAATAGATGCAATTGTTTATAACCTCGCTAATTGTTTATCCTGGAAAAGAAGTATGCTTTTTCAATCTAGAATATTACTTTTGTTGACAATGGTACTTTTAATCAAGTTAATCAGGGAGTCTTTCTTGTTTGCTATCTCATCTTTAGTAAATAATCGTTTACGTACATTTTTATCTTTGATGGGAGTGACAATTGGTATTTTTGCCATAATTTCAGTTTTTACAGTACTTGATTCTATTGAGAGAAATATCAAAGACAGTATCGCATCTCTGGGTGACGATGTTGTTTATGTTAAAAAGTGGCCCTGGGAATTTGAAGGGGAGTACAAATGGTGGAAATACCTGAACAGACCT
>PKSZ01000032.1 GCA_002869425.1 Marinilabiliales bacterium | reverse complement strand
TTGGTTGTGTAATATTTATACTTGTAGTAGCCTGACAACCACCAGCATCTGTAACAGAAACACTATAATTTCCAGCAATCAAGCCTGAGTAGTTATCTGATCCGTCACCAGTATATCCATCAGGTGCCCAGTTATAAGAATAAGGAGGTGTTCCACCTGTTGCATCAACTGTAGCCTCACCATTATTTCCACCATTACAGCTCACATTTATACTTGATAATATTGAGGCCGAAGGAGCACCAGTTTCATTTACGTTTATTGTTGCAGAATTTGTACATCCCGATCCATCGGTTACTAAAACATCATAACTTCCACCATCAAGATCTGAATAGTTTCCATTTCCATCATCGGTATATCCTGTAGGAGTCCATGCATATGAATAACTACCTGCTCCGCCAGTTGCTGTTACTGAAGCTGAACCATCAGCCAAACCACAGCTAGCCTGTGTAGAGCTGGTAGAAAGATTTATTTCTGTTGGTTCGCTAATGGTTGTTGTTGATGAAAGCACACATCCGTTTGCATCTTCCACCGTAACATTGTATGTACCATCACAAAGTGATGTTGCTGTTTGCGTTGTCTGGAATCCTGTATTACCATCCCATGCATAGGTATATCCTCCTGCACCACCGCTTGCATTAGCCTGTGATTCACCATCACAAGCATCATAACAGCTCGCATCGCTAACGGTAAATGTTAATCCTAAAGGAGAAGGAGCAACAAGACTTACAGATTCTTCAGCTGTACATCCCTGCGCATCTGTCACTGTGACTATATATGAACCTACCGGCAATACATTATTAACAGAAGCACTGGTTGCACCCGTGCTCCATTCGTATGAATATGCTGGTGTACCACCTGAAGGTGCTGCACTCACAGAACCATCAGACCCTCCATTACAACTTACATCAACACCTGATGTATTTGGAGATACTGCAGAAGGCTCTGTAATGGTAACATTAGATACAGCCTGGCACAGATTTGCATCAACAACCGTTACAGAATAAACACCAGCTGCAAGGCTTGTTGCACTAGCATCCGTCTGACCATCAGACCATGTATAAGTTAATGGATTTGTACCTCCTGAAGGTGATACAGTAGCTGAACCATTTGATCCACCATTACAATTAACATTTGCAGAAGCAGAAATACTGGAGGTAGGACCTGCAATGTTTCCCACAACAATTGATTCTGTTTCCTGGCAGGAATGAGCATCCTCAACTGTAACTGTATATGTTCCTGCAGCAAGGCCGGAAATTGAATTTTGAGTGGATCCTGTTGTCCAATCGTAGGTATAACCTGATGTTCCTCCTGATACAGAAACTGAAGCATCTCCATTTGAATTACCACAAGTTGCATCGTTATGAGACGGAGATAAACTTAGTGCTGATGGTTCGGTCACTGTATGTGTAAATGTATACTGACAGCTATTATTATCAAATACTGTTACAGTATAATCTCCTGCGCTTAATGCTGATATTGACTGTGTTGTTTGCGAGTTACTCCACTGATATGTATAGGAAGGTGTTCCTCCTGAGGGTGTAACTGAAGCTGTTCCCGTACTTTCTCCGGAACATAAAACATCATTTCCGGAAGTGGTAACAGTAACAGCTGTTGGCTCGCCCAAGCTTGCTGCCTGAGTAGTTGAACATCCATTGGCATCTGTTACGGTCACAGAATACGAACCGGCAGATAAGCCAGATACTGAAGCTGATGTGCCTCCGGAGCTCCAATTGTAAAGGTATGAAGGGGTACCTCCTGTAACAGAAACTTGCAAATAACCATCACTGCCACCATTACAATCTGGATCGGAGGAATCTGATATAGATGTACTAATTGTAGCTGCTTCGGCAACCGAGGTAGACGATACTTTAGTACAGGAATTGGCATCTGTAATTGTAACATCGTATGAACCTGCTGCAAGACCTGATAAATCTTCATCTGTTGAACTATTAGACCAGTTGTATACATAACCAGGTGTTCCTCCACCAACGGTTAAATCAATCTCACCGGAAGCATCTCCTGAACACAATGCATCAGTAACAGAGAAAGAACTTGTTATCTGCTGAAGGCTTGAAGATATAGTAACATCATCAATATTCCATCCTGAATAGGAAACAATAGCATCACTTTCCATTCGCCAACGAATATATACAGTTGGTTCATTATCTGCATATGATGAGATATCTATTACGACCTCTGTCCATGCATTATCCTGTGGATATAAGGTCTGTGAAAGATCGGTCCAGCTTGTACCATCGGTGCTGATTTCAACATATGCTTCATCAAAATTATTTTCAAAATTTGCGTATCTCCAGTACCTAAGCTCAATACCTGTACGACTTGCACAATTGATTGCGGGAGTCATTAAATATTCATTGGTACTACCATTGTAACCTCCAAGTCCATCACCAAATCCAGCACCTAAACCCTGACCATATACTTGATTATCTCCATTTGTGCTATGGTCCATCAATGGATCGGGATCACCATATGAAGTTGAGCCGTTTCCTCCCTGAGGATCACCAACTTCCCAGCTTAAAGTACCGGAAATAGCTCCTGTTGTCCATCCTGCTTCAGGTGTTGGGTCGAAATCATCTTCAAAAATAGTCACTTCATTTCCTAGCTCTACAGACTGTACATCATAGCATCCCGCTCCATTATCATCCGTAACTGTAACGGTGTAGGTACCAGCCGAAAGATTTGTTAAAGAAGCTGTTGTTGCTCCGTTACTCCAATTGTATACGTATGGTGTTACTCCTCCTGTAGGTAAAGCATCTATTGAGCCATCGGAACCATTATAACAGGATAAATCTATTTTATCCAAATCAACAAAAACTCCATTAACCTCAAAATTTAAACTACTGGATGTTTGCTCGTTTTCACAAGCATCAGTAATGCTTCCAGTCATATCCAATGTATAGATACCTCCAGAAGTCAAAGGACTAGAAAGAATAATCCTGTATGACTGATCGTAATCAGTACCATTTACAGAAACTACATCTGTTATCGTATAGGTTGTAGCCCCACGTGTTAATGTAAAATCACCTGCAGTAACTGTTGTTGTATCTCTAGTTTCATTAAAATCAATGGTTATCGCATAATCACCACAAGAAGGAGAACCTATGATTTCATCCAAAAACGGAGGATGTAAGTCCACCACATCTGCAATGGAAAGACTAAAGTCTATATCATATCCCAGTGTTGACGTTGAAAAATTATCCACAAGAAGCATAAAAGTCTGGCCTGACTCCACATACAATTCACTACTCCACTCACTTCCGCCAGCATCCTCATTTGGATTGGTACCACTATATGACATACCCGTAGAATCGGCTGCTACAGCATAATTACAACGAACTGAATTCAAATTTCCATTCATTATTTCCTCACATGAAGCACCACCGGAAACATCAAATAATGCCCAATCGTAATCTACGGTAGTCATTATCGCAAACATAAAATCGCCACTTTCATTAACCGTAAAAGTGTACCATGTTGAGTTTTTTTCATAAGTACCACACTCAGCTTCACTACCAGGTAAATTATTCAGATCATCAATATTTCCAATACCTGAAACAGACTCATCGTAGTGATAAAAATCAGTACAGAGTTTTATAGCTCCCAGGCAGTCTCCTGTA
>PKSZ01000706.1 GCA_002869425.1 Marinilabiliales bacterium | reverse complement strand
TCATCATTCGGAGCCATTGGTATGAATGAGCAACCCAGAACGGAACAATTTGAAAACGATCTTTTTTCAGAAATACAAAAAATTGATAACACAAAGTATTTCTGGGTTGAAGATGAAAGCAGAATGACTGGTAAGGTTAGAATACCTAATGCATTTTACGACCAAATGAGAGAGGCCAGGGTTATAAAAATAAATGTTCCTAAAGAATTAAGAATAAAACAACTTATTGAAGACTATACAGGAGTAGATGATAAATTACTGGAAGAAGCTTTATACAGGATTGAAAAAAGGCTGGGTGGTTTGGCACTAAAAAATGCTCTCCAGGCGCTAAAAGACAAGAATTATGAAGAAGTTGCTTCCATTTCACTTGAGTATTATGATAAAGCATACAATTACGGCTTATCAATTAGAAAGCCAGACACAGTTAAAGAACTTTCAATTAATTCACCCTCTTCACTAGAGAATGCTAAATTAATTCTTAAATTTGTAAAAGAATTGGACTAATTTAATAAAATGCTAGCCAAACGTTCAGTAAAAGACAACAAAGAATTATTGGAAAAAAGCTTCAAACCTTTTTACACCATGTTGTTCATCAAGCTTGGTAAAATTGATAGCTTTTTCAGTTCTACTGAATTTACATTCCAGAATACAAAACTTGAATATTCTCTCGATGAGTTTCTAATTAAATTTGGAGACTTACTATTCAAGAATGAAAATAGTTTCCAAACAAATTTTTCATTTAAGTCTTTCAACAAAAAGGAAAGCAAAGTTTTTGATCTGGATGTAAACGTTAATTTAAATATTGAACCAAGACAATACGTTTTCACATCCAATATCAATGAAGAGCCAATTCTTATTGATAAAATATCGAATGAGCTCTCTACTTTTGCCGCTGAAGTTAGTGCCAATCTCATACTTAAAGCAATTTTAAGAAAAATAGACAAGCAGTTGAATAATTAGTAATGACCGATTATAAATTAACACAATTCAGTCCTGGTGCTGGATGTGGATGCAAAATTGCACCAAACATTCTTGAATCTATTTTATCTTCAGCCATTCAAAATCTTGATGATAGAAATTTATTGGTCGGAAATTCCTCGAAAGATGATGCAGCTGTATACGATATAGGAAATAATTCCGCAATTATTAGTACTACAGATTTTTTCACTCCAATTGTTGACGATCCTTTTGATTTTGGAAGGATAGCAGCTACAAATGCCATAAGCGATATTTACGCAATGGGCGGGAAGCCTATACTCGCGATTGCGATACTAGGATGGCCGCTTGATAAACTTCCTGCAAACATTGCTACAGAAGTAATTTCAGGAGCCAGACAGGTTTGTAAAAACGCAGGTATTTCCCTTGCTGGTGGACACAGTATTGATATTGCCGATCCTATATTTGGACTGGCAGTAACCGGAATTGTAAACAAAGAAGGGCTAAAGCAAAACAACACAGCACAATCAAATTGCAGAATACTGCTTACAAAACCCTTAGGCATTGGAATTCTAACAACGGCAGAAAAAAAGCAAATACTTGACACTGAAGATAACGGAGTTTCTGTTGACTGGATGTGTAAACTGAATACAGCAGGCGAAAATCTTGCAAAATTAAATTCAGTAAAAGCAATGACAGATGTTACAGGTTTTGGTTTACTCGGCCACCTTCTTGAAATGTGTCAGGGGAGCAATGTTTCTGCTGAAATCAACTTTGATAAAATTCCTAAGTTAAACAATGTAAACAATTACATTGAGAAAAAATGCTTTCCGGGAGGTACATTCAGAAACTGGAAAAGCTATGGTAATTTTGTTGATGAAATTTCAGAAGAACAAAAAATGTTGTTGTGTGACCCACAAACCAGTGGAGGATTGCTTATTGCCGTTGAAGAGAATCATTTAGAAGAAGTAATGAGTATCTGTAAGAAATACAATACTCCGGCGTTTGAAATTGGAATATTTAAAGAATACAAAAAAGATAAACCTTACATTAAAGTAATTTAATTATGAAAAAAACATTTTTACTTTTTACACTTACGTTGCTACTTGCATCCATGTTAATGTCATGTAGTTCAGAACAATACTCACCTGAAAAGCCTGTGAAAATTACAAGTATAGATAATAAAGAATTTGTGTTGGGCAAAAACATGGAAAAACCGGCAGTCGTTGTGTTTTTTGCGACTTGGTGCCCAGGTTGTAAAAGGATGTTTCCTGTATTAAACAAATTTATCAACCAACAAGATCTTACGCAATTGGATGTTATTGCTATCGGTAGAGAACATACAAAAGAAGAGCTGAAACAATGGTCAGATACGCTTAATTATAGTTTTTCATATGCACCCGACCCCAACCGGGAAATTTTCAATCTTTTTGCAGATAAGCATGTTCCTAGAATTTATCTTTTCGACAAAGATGGTAAAATTGTTTTTCAAACAGTTGGCTTTACCATCAATAAAATATCAGCAATGCAGGAAGCTATTGACCTGATAACTAAAAAACAAGCTGAATAACTAATTCTTTAAATTAAATACACAAATAGATCTGCTATCCGTAACGATAGCAGATTTATTATTTATCTGATATTTCAATGTTATCCTCACTTATCAAGCCCTCACCTTTATACCTAAGTAGTAACTGAACTACTGCCAATACATCTTTCTGACAATAAACAGCAATTCTCTCAAGGTCCTGTTCTTCATAGTATACCCTGGCCACATCACTACCATCAATATCATCCTTAGGAGAAGGAATATCAAACACCTTGGTCAATAAGTTTAAGGGAGTATAATGCTTGTAATCACCGAATTTCCACAATTCCAATGTATCCAGATGTCTCACTTCCCATGGCTTTTTACCAGCCAAATCCAGAATATTAGGCAAAGACAAACCATTAATCAATGTTCTTCTGGCGATATATGGAAAATCAAACTCTTTACCATTGTGTGCACACAAAAAGTATTGATCTCCATCAAAATACCTTTCCAGCATTTCATTGAATTCAAACAAAAGAATTTTCTCATCATCACCATAAAAAGACTTCAATCTTAATGTTTTATGCTTCCCTGATGACTTTATAATGCCAACCGAAATACAGACAATTTTTCCAAACTCTGCATATATTCCTGCTCGATTAAAACTTTCATCAATGGTTTCATCTTCTTTTTTGATTCTGGCCGCTTTCTTCTCCCATAAGCTTTTCCAATCATCTGGCAAGTTACTATAATCGTGTACCATAGGCACAGTTTCAATGTCCAGAAAGAGGACATTGTCAAGTTGTAAATTTTTTAACATGTCTTTACCTTTTATATTATTTTTCCGTTCGTTCCTTATCCAGGTACATCTTAATGATGGTTGTAAGAATATCTATTGCAACCTTATTTTTACCTCCCTGTGGTACAATAATATCAGCAAACCTTTTTGATGGCTCAATAAATTGCACATGCATAGGCTTTACTGTTCTTTCATACCTTTCAAGTACTACATCAACTGACCTGCCCCTTTCCACAATATCTCTCTTGATTACACGAGTCAACCTATCATCAGCTTCTGCATCCACATAAACCTTGATATCAAGTATGTCGCGTAATTTCTTGTTTGTAAGAATCAAAATTCCTTCAACAATCACCACATGCCTTGGAAATAAAGGTATCGTATCT
>PKSZ01000027.1 GCA_002869425.1 Marinilabiliales bacterium | reverse complement strand
TTAAGAGAAATAAGAACCCAAAAGTCTCAAAACGGCATGACTCAAAGAAGATTGGCTGAAGAGATGGGTGTATCTCCACAATACATAAACAAGGTTGTTAAAGGGAAAGAAAATTTAACTCTTGAGACAATATCAAAAATTGAATCCGTTTTAGGAATAACATTAATAGAGATCCCAACATATGACAAACCAAGAGTCATCTCATTTGAATCTCCCTGCATGAAAACTCCACTAAGTAGAGTTGATGCTATTCAAATAAGTAATGATATTATGTCTTATAGTAATAAAGGCTTCTCTGAAGCAACAGGAACCGATGGATAATTTAAAAATCAATTTTGTTTTAGCAAAGGTTACGACAGAGCAATTTGCGATTATTGAAGATAATTTCAAAAATGACTCTGACATTAAACTTCAAATAAACTTTAGGTTTGCAGCAGATAATAAACAAAAAGTCGTTGCTGTTTTTAATTCTTTTGTTTTTGAAGCAAATACTAAACAATTTCTATTAATTGAGGCAGGCTGTCATTTTGCAATTGCTCCGGATTCCTGGGATAAAATTCATAACAAAGACTCTAATAAACTAGTCGTACCTTCAGGATTTTTGTAACACATGGGTATGATTACCGTTGGGACATGTAGAGGAATCCTACATGCAAAAACAGAGAACACAAAATTCAATCAATTTCTTATACCAACTATAAATGTTGCTGAGTTAATCAAAGAGGATAGCATATTTGAATTCAATAAATTGACTTCACAAAACACTATTTAGAACGAAAGGTAGAGTCTTACCCCCTAAATCCCTTACTCTTTTCCTTTCTGATTTCTTCAATAATAAAAAGAAATGACTGTTTGATTATCTCGTCTGTTGATACAATTCCACCATTATATTTCCACTTTACGTTTTTATTATAATCCAAATCAAAAGAATAGTGAAATTCCTTAATGTTTACAGGTTCTTCTCCAGGAAAATACATAAGGGTCCTATTGTCTGTCCTTATATACCCTTTCAAATACCTAACAACAAATTTTGAATCCTTTGTACTATTTGAATACTGTTTGCGCCAATAAAAACTCACAGAATAATTGTGTGCACTAAGTACTGAAAAATCATGGTTATTATTTTCAAATGAAAAATGAATCGCTGTGTTCTTTTTATAAAATTCTGATTTTTCTTTAACTCTATTAATCAGTATCTGAATTTCGGCTTCAAACATCTGAACTCCAGAAGTTGAATCTAAAAAATAATCAATTTCATTATTTTTCCTTTCCTCCTCTATAACTGAATTAGCAATATCAATAATTGGATCTGGGGATTCCCCCTTGAAGTCAGGAATCGGACCTTGATTAGGCTTCTCTAGCAAAGGTTTTTCATATAATATTCTCGATAATTCATATAAACTATTTGCATATATATTATCATCAATCATTGAATGAAAAAGTTTTGATTTCAAAAACTTAGGTGTTGAACATGAAGATGTTCCTTTCCTCAAGACTGGAATAAACTTAATCTTTGCTATACTTGATTCAAACACCTCTTGACTTATCATGGACGTTTCATAACCAACTCCACTACTTCGACTTTCCGCTTTACGTTTATATTCTGGAGTTAAAATTATCAATACTTTATCGGCTTCTTCTATGGAACTTTCCATAAAATATGTCAATTCTTTTCCTGCACTTAACTCATATTGATCAAGAATTACATTCAAACCATATGTTGATATTAAATCATTAGCTAAATTCAAAACCCATTCACGGTGTTCTTGACTATCCCATGAATATGAAATAAATACCGTTACTCTTTGTTCTTCCATAATTATTTTCTAACCTAATCTGTAACTAACGTTTCTTGTTTTAAATGTTCATACTCACCCCTCCAGCGCCTCCCGCAGCACCTGACCCAACAACATCTCATTCTGCGCCTGACTACTACGTATACTCGCTTCCAAACTATCACAATAAACCATTAATGAGTCAAGTCTTTCAACAATCTTATGTTGTTCAGTTAAAGAAGGAAAAGGGATTAGAAAGGATCGTATCCTGCCTAAATTAAAATTTCCTGCAGAACCTCCTTTGCTAGAAATATTGCCTTTGGCATAACTATAACCATATGGTGAGTTAAATACATATGCCAAATAATCAGAATCAACAAATTCTTTAAATGGTTGGACTAATCCAAGGCTCACGTATATGCAGAAATCAATTTCTTGATCAATAACTGCTGTTTCACCAATTCCAGCCCCGACACGTCCTATTAACAAATCCCCTTTTTCAGGTTTTCTGTTTTTAATATATGTTTGATATGCTTCTTCTGAGACATATTTATGTTCTTCTGGCATAAACCTAAATGGTTTTACATTTTGTCCAGATAAAAATATCCTACCTGATCTTGTATATGTTGGGGTTTGGTGTGTCCCATCCGTTATTCTTTTTGATATTTGATCTAGATTACACCACTCCCAACTTTCAGGTATTTCAAAAAGTAGTTCATCTAGGGTTTCAGCTTCTTGAAGTTTTCCTCTTTTGATCTTCTTCTCTTTTATCAACTGCTCCTTCTCGGCTTTTATCCTTTCGAGCAGGGCTGTGGCAGAATTCTCGCCTTCCAATAGCTCCGGGTGCTCCTCGCGCCACGCCCTGGTCAACTTCCCCTCCATCGCCTCACGCAAAAACGCCTGACTGAGCTGCTTTACAAGGGACAGCTGATACTCAAATTCCTTTGATGCAGAATGACATGCTTTCTCAATCTCTGAAAAAGATTTATATAATTTTTTCTGTACCTCATAATCAGGTAGAGATAATTCAATGTCACATAGATCCTTAAATCTCAATGCTTGTCGAACAGTACCACGTGCATGAAGTTTAATTTGTCTTAGTCCTTCATGAGAACGTAAATACTTCAATAGTAACTCAGGAACAATAGTATTGTCCTTTACCTTAAAAACAACATATGCAGGACTTATTAAACCAACAATATCCTCCTCAAGCATCGCAATTGATCCTACATTGATTCGATATTGATTATATGCAAAACAACCTTTTTCAAGAATCTTATAATCCTCTGCCTTATCCTCGGCAGCATATTTTGATTTCGTGATTCCATCAACATTACTAACGCCAAAGAATTCTAATTTTGAAACGTCAGTAGCATAATCTTTTGCTTTAACAGAGAAGCTTTTAACAATGTCACCAAGTTTTATATACCCACTTCTCATTTCATCATCGATTTTAGGTTCTCAAGCAATTTTTTCGATGTTTTAAATGAGGTTTCTATCATTTTCATCAGTTCTTCTGAGCTGTAAACAATCTCTTCTTCCTGCTTCACGGGATTCTTGATGTCCAGATCGTAATTCCGCTTCTTAATATCTTCAATGCCTACTTTCCAGCAGATGTCGCTTACCTCACGGTTGTTCCACCACGCTTTTATGGGCTTAAACTCCTTCTCCTGTATGGGACGGGTCTTGCTGTATGCTTTCCGGCCTTCAGGCAAACGGTGCTCGTAATACCACACCTCTTTGGTGGGCTCGCCCTTGGTAAAGAATAACAAATTCGTCGCTACGGTAGCATAGGGCTGAAAAACAGAGTTTGGCAATCGTATGATGGTATGCAGATTACAATCTTCCAGCAGCTTCTGCCGTACGCGCTGTTTTACTCCATCGCCGGTG
>PKSZ01000655.1 GCA_002869425.1 Marinilabiliales bacterium | reverse complement strand
TTAGTGATCAGGAACCTGCAGCTCTTACCAACGGAAAGCCATTCACAAAACTTTCTCGTTCTCGGGTTGCTGAAATTGTTTCTGGTATGAAAGCTGGAAATTCAGTTGATAGCATGATTACTTCATATGGCGATGGTCAGAATTCCAACGAACTGGTAAAATCAATGGTGTATAATAATGTTCGCAGAAAAGGAGAAGTATTCTTTTCAGAATATCAGTCAGGTACAGCATTGAAAAAAGTTGTGGAAATGGATCCTGCAGCAGTAATCAATGAAGTAAAGAACTCAAATCTACGTGGTAGAGGAGGAGCAGGTTTCCCAACAGGTATGAAGTGGGAATTTTGTTCAAAGAACGAAGGAGACAAGTATATCCTTTGTAATGCGGATGAAGGCGAGCCCGGAACATTTAAAGACAGAGTAATTCTTACAGAAACTCCGAAATTAATGTTTGAAGGAATGGCTGTTGCCGGATATGCGCTTGGTGCAAAAGAAGGTATTCTTTATTTGCGTGCAGAATATGTATATCTGAAAGAATATTTGGAAGATGTTCTTAAGCAAATGCGTTCTGAAGGCTTATTAGGAAATGCAATTGCTGGGAAGAGTGGATTCGATTTTGATATCAGAATTCAGTTCGGAGCTGGTGCATATGTATGTGGTGAAGAATCAGCGCTTATCGAGTCAGCTGAAGGTAAAAGAGGTGAGCCAAGAAACAGACCTCCATTCCCAGTAGAGAAAGGTTATAATGATAAGCCAACAGTTGTTAATAATGTTGAAACATTTGGTTCTGTAGTTAGAATCATGGAAAAAGGAGCTGATTGGTATAAAGGAATGGGAACAGCAGAATCTGCAGGCACTAAACTTCTTAGTGTTTCTGGTGATGTTCGTTATCCAGGTGTTTATGAAGTTGAGTGGGGAATGACCATCAATGAAATGCTTGAAATGGTTGGAGCAGAAGAAGCTCAGGCAGTTCAGGTTGCAGGCCCTTCAGGAGTATGTATTAATCCTTCTCAATTTGGTCGTAAAATTGCTATGGAAGATCTTCCAACAGGAGGCTCAATGATGGTAATTGGTAAAAACCGCGATCTACTTCAGGTTGTTCACAATTTCATGGAATTTTTCGAAGATGAATCATGTGGTTCATGTAATCCATGCCGTGCACTTAATAAGAGTCTGAAGCAAAAGGTTGAAAAAGTTATGGCTGGCGAAGCAACAAAGAAAGACCTTGATGAAATGCTCGAATGGGGCAATATTATTAAGAGTACAACTCGTTGCGGTTTAGGTCAGACTTCAGCTAATCCAGTAGTTACAACAATCGAGAATTTCCGTTCATTATACGAAGCTAAACTTGTTGAAACAGACGAGAATTATGAAGTATTCAGTATGGAAAATGCGGTTAAAGACAGTTGTAATTATGTTGGAAGAAAGCCGATTTTACATGACTAATTAAACAAATTTGACGAATTTAAATTAATACATAAGACAATGAGTGAAATTAAATTTAAAATTGACGGAAAAGAGATTACAGCTCAAGCAGGACAGAATATTCTGGACGCTGCTGCCGACAATGGAGTATATATACCAAATCTCTGTCATATGAGAGGAGAACATCCTGCAGGTTCATGTCGTGTTTGTACTGTCAAAGTTAATGGTAGAAATATGACTGCTTGTACTACCCCTGTTGCTCCCGGAATGGAAATTGAAAACAAAACTCCTGAGCTTGAAGACCTAAGGTCTGCACTTATTGAGTTAATGTTTGTTGAAGGTAACCATTTTTGTCCAGCATGTGAGAAGAGCGGAAATTGTGAACTTCAAGCTGTAGCTTACCGCTACAACATGATGGTTCCTCGTTTTCCTTATTCATTCCCACCAAAGGAACTGGATGCTACTTCTCCAAAAATCTTTTTGGAGCGTAATCGTTGCATCATGTGTAAACGATGTATCAGAGCTATCCAGGTTGATGGTAAAAATGTTTTTGCTTTCAGGAAGCGTGGTTCTGCACTGGAAATCAATATTGACCATAAGTTGGCAGCTCAATTAACAGAAGAGCAAGCCAATGAAGCAATGGAAATATGCCCGGTTGGAGCTATCCTTAAGAAGGAAGTTGGATTTAGTGAGCCTATTGGTTCACGTAAATTCGATAAGCAACCTATCGGAAGTGATATAGAAAAATAATTATTAATAAAACAATTGGAGGTACAATATAATGAGTAAACCAGTAGTAGCCACAACATCATTAGCAGGGTGTTTTGGATGTCATATGTCAATACTTGACATCGACGACAGAATTTTAAAGCTTATTGAACTAGTAGAGTTTAACAAATCTCCCGTTGACGATATTAAAACTTTCACCAAGCAATGTGATATCGGAATCATCGAGGGCGGAGTTTGTAATAGCGAGAACGTTGAAGTACTGAAAGATTTCAGGAAAAACTGTAAAATTCTTATTTCATTAGGAGAATGCGCTATTATGGGAGGCCTTCCAGCTCTTCGTAATAATATTCCCGTACAGGAATGTATTGAAGAAGCTTATTTGAATGGCCCAACTGTTCAATGTAATGAAGAGAAAATATTACCAAACGATGATGAACTACCAATGATTCTTGATAGGGTTTATCCATGTCATGAGATTGTTAAGATAGATTATTATCTTCCTGGTTGCCCACCAAGAGCAGACCTTATTTGGAATGCACTTGAAGCTCTCATTACTGGCAATGAGATGAATTTACCATACGAAGTAATTAAATTTGACTAATAAAAGAGGACTAGAAATGGCACAAAAAATAACAATAGAACCCGTAACCAGAGTAGAAGGACACGGAAAGGTTACAATTCACCTGGATGACCAGGGAAATGTATCACAATCAAGACTTCATATTGTTGAATTCAGGGGCTTCGAACGTTTTGTACAAGGTCGCCCATACTGGGAAGCTCCGGTATTAGTTCAGCGTCTTTGTGGTATTTGTCCTGTATCTCACCACCTTGCAGCAGCAAAAGCATTGGATGTTATTGTTGGAGCAGGTACTGGTGAAGGACTTACGGTAACAGGTGAGAAAATGAGAAGATTGATGCATTATGGACAGTTTTTCCAGTCACATGCTCTTCATTTTTTCCATTTGGTTTCTCCTGACTTACTGTTTGGAATTGATGGTGATCCAGCCATCAGAAACGTAATTGGTGTTGCTCTTGAACATCCGGATTTAGCAGTTCAGGGAGTGATGATGCGTAAATTTGGACAAGAGATTATTCGTGCAACAGCGGGTAAGAAAATTCATGGTACAGGTGCAATACCTGGTGGAATTAACAAGAATTTATCAATAGCTGAAAGAGATGAGTTCCTCAAAGGTGCTGATCCAATGAATGCTGATAAAATGATTGAATGGGCTCAAGGTGCTCTTGATTTCTTCAAAGATTATCATAGCAAGAATGCAGATATGATTGA
Organism: Marinilabiliales bacterium; assembly: GCA_002869425.1. Lineage (GTDB taxonomy): Bacteria > Bacteroidota > Bacteroidia > Bacteroidales > BM523 > BM523. The sequence goes on along the minus strand of PKSZ01000655.1, from coordinate 238 downwards.
TAACTTCTCACAGTTTCCATCAAATCACTTAAGCCTTGTTAGAAAAGATGGTGCTTTGGATATTTATCATGGTGTTCTTCGTGCAGTTGATGCAGAAGGTAAGAAAATTCTTCACGATGTAGATTATCAGGAGTATACAAATTATATCAGCGAAGAGGTTCGTTCATGGAGTTACATGAAATTCCCTTATATGAAGGAACTTGGTAAGAAAGACGGTTGGTACCGTGTTGGTCCTTTG
>PKSZ01000141.1 GCA_002869425.1 Marinilabiliales bacterium | reverse complement strand
TTCAACATATCATAGATCCTGAATTTGGAGTTTTTACAAATATTGGTGATGCACATCAGGAAAACTTTTCTTCAAAAGCGGAAAAAATAAGGGAAAAACTGAAGCTTTTTGAAAATGCAGGTTCTGTTTTTTATTGCAGAGATGATAAAGAGCTCGATCTCGAAATTCGAGAAAAATTTCAAAACAGGGATATAAGTTTATATACATGGTCGGAAAATAAAAAAGCCGATCTTCGCCTTTTGAAAATCATTCAACAGGAAGATGGTTCTTCTCAATTGATTGCAGAATATGAGCAAAAGGAATGTAAGGTTACAATCCCTTTTGCAGATCAGGCATCAGTTAGTAATGCTTTGAGTTGTTGGCTTGTAAGCTTGAAAATCGGGCTTAAGCACAAAGAAATAGAACATAAGTTTGCTAGTCTTCCAGCTGTTGCTATGCGTTTAGAAATGAATGAGGCAATCAACAATTGCTTCATTATCAATGATGCATATAATTCTGATATTGAGTCGTTAAGTATTGCGATGGATTCTATGAATCAGCACAAACAATTTCATAAAAGGGTGTTGATATTATCTGATTTTGTAGAAACAGGGAAGAATAGCGAACAATTGTATGCGCGTGTAGCATCAATGTTAAAACAACATGGTATTGATCGGTTTTTTGGAGTGGGTGATCAGTTAATTACATGTAAGTCAAAATTTCCGGAAAACAGCACCTTCTTTAGATCAACAGAAGAATTTCTAGATAAGGTTGGATCGGCTTCTTTTTCCAATGAGTTGATTCTATTAAAAGGAGCAAGGCGGTTTGGTTTTGAGCGTATTGCAAAATTTTTGCAAAAAAAGAAGCATCAGACTGTTCTGGAAATAGATTTTAATGCTTTGGTTCATAATCTGAATTATTTTAAAGGATTACTGAAGCCGGAAACCAGGCTAATGGTAATGGTTAAAGCATTTTCATATGGCAGTGGTATAGTTGAGGTTTCAAATCTTTTGGCGCATCAAAGGGTTGATTATCTTGCTGTTGCTTTTCCTGATGAAGGAATAGAATTGCGTAAAGCAGGAATAGGATTACCCATAATGGTTTTGTCAGCAGATTGGGATGCAATGGCTGGAATGATTGAAAATCGACTGGAGCCTGTTGTCTATTCAACCGAGCAATTGTTGCATTTTGCAGAAATGGTTAAGGTTTATGGAATTAAGAGCTATCCTGTTCATATTGAGATTGATACAGGCATGCATAGGCTGGGTTTTCTTGAAGAAGAGATTGATGAATTGTTGCAGATAAAAAGTCAGTTTACTTCGCTTAAAATACAGAGTGTTTTTAGCCACTTGGTTGGTAGTGATGAAGAAAATCACGATGATTTTTCTATACAACAAACCCGGATATTTAATCGTTGTTGTAAAAAGATTGAAAAAAGTCTGAATTATAAATTTATACGACATATTTTAAACTCAGCAGGAATAGAACGGTTCCCTGATTTTCAAATGGATATGGTAAGGCTGGGAATCGGATTGTATGGATTAAGCCGTTTGGGGCCTGAAAATGTAAAAAATATTAGTACGTTAAAAACAGTGATTACCCAGATTAAATCTGTAAAAAGGGGAGAAACAGTTGGTTATAATAGAAATGGGAAAGCTGAATCAGATAAAGTTATTGCCATAATTCCTGTTGGATATGCCGACGGTTTTCCACGAAAATTAAGCAATGGAAATGGTAAAGTCTGCGTAAACGGTAAAATTGCTTCGGTTATTGGTAATGTTTGTATGGATATGACTATGATTGATGTTACGGGTTTAAATGTGGATAAAGGTGATGAAGTAATTATTTTTGGTGATGAATTGCCTATTACAGTTATGGCTGATTCATTGGATACAATCCCATATGAAATTTTGACCAATGTGTCTCGGCGAGTGAAAAGAAATTATTTGTATGAGTAATCCGGTTGCTATATCAGTAGTAATTATAACCTATAATGAAGAAAGAAACATTGAAAGGTGTATTCAATCTGTTGAGGGATTAGCGGATGAGGTACTTGTTGTTGATTCTTTTTCAAAGGATAGATCTGCGGAGATAGCAGAGAGGATGGGAGCCAGGGTGCTACAGCATGAGTTTGAAGGGCATATTGAGCAAAAAAACTGGGCTGTATCACAATCAAGAAATATATATATTCTTTCATTGGATGCCGATGAGATGATAGACAAGAATCTTTGTGAAGAAATATTGAAGATCAAGAACAATTGGTTTGCCGATGGCTATGTATTTAACAGACTCAATAACTATTGTGGAAAATGGTTGAAGCATGGAGGTTGGTATCCGGACAAAAAGCTTCGCTTGTGGGATAGTCGTAAAGGAAAATGGACAGGCAAAAATCCACATGATGAATACGTGATGGAAGAAGGCGCTGCAATAAAGCATATTCAAGGGAACATACTACATTATTCTTTTAATAGTATCCAGGAGCATATGCAGCAGGTTAATTATTTTACAGATTTATCTGCAAGAGCTTATTATCATAAAGGACGAAAAGCAAGCCTTGCTGATGTTTTAATACGCACACACTGGAAATTTTTTAGAGATTATTTTATTAGGCTTGGATTTATGGATGGTTATTATGGCTTAATCGTCTGCCTGATTTCCTCATTTGCTACATTTTTGAAATACCTTAAGTTAAGAGAGTTATATAAAAAAGGAGGCACATAGCCTCCTCATATAAGTGAAGAAAAAAGTATTATTTATCCCAATTCACTAATTCTTTCCAATTGTGATAAATCGTTGATTTTTATTTTTCGGCCATCTATTGATATTACTTTTTCTGATGCAAATGTAGATAAGGTTCTTATTGCGTTTGATGTAGTCATGTTTGACAGATTGGCAATGTCTTCTCTTGAAAGATAAACTTTAATGGTTTTCCCATCTTCTTCAAAGCCATATGTGTCTTTTAAAAATAAAAGAGATTCGGCAAGTCTTCCCCTGATATGTTTTTGTGTAAGGGTTACAGTTCTGCTATTTGAAAAGCCCAGCTCAGTAGCAAGTTTCTTGATGATTTCAAGGGCAAAGTCATTGTTGCCTTTCAATAAATTAATGAGACACTCTTTTTCAATTGTTGCAACAATTGAATCTTCAATAGCAACCGAAGAAGCAATGTAATTTTCTTCTGCAAATAATGCTCTGTATCCAATAAAACCTACTGGTTTAGCCATGCGTACAATCTGCTCCCTACCTCCAACACCTTCCTTAAATATTTTTACTTTACCTTCTGAAAGACAAATTAAGCCAGTAGGTTTATCACCTTCTTTGAAAATAATTTCTCCTTTTTTGTAAAAAGTACAAGTATGATGTTGACTAAGTGTTTCTTTTTCTTTCGCTGAAAGCTTAGAGAAAACTGAATTTTTACTTTCTATCCAGTTGGTGGAATGAACACCTTTTTTATTCATCTTCAGTTGTTTTACGCTTCTTAAAAACAAGCATGTTAAAGAACATTCAAATTTATACATAACCATCCTAAAAAAAAAGGATATCTGAATTAATTTTTCTCATTATTTACTTTTTATCCTAAAAAAAATGAAGGTTCGTGAAAAAAAAACATGAATTCACCAAAAAAGAACGGTAAAATGTAACCTTGTGCATCCTTTTTATGCTATTTGATGTCAATTACAAAGAGACATACTTTTATTTTTTTTCTTTTATTACT
>PKSZ01000254.1 GCA_002869425.1 Marinilabiliales bacterium | reverse complement strand
TTTTGTCATTTCTTCAGAAATAGACCCCAGTCATTCCAAACGTTCCAATTTCGAAGCTTCCTGTAAAAAAGCGGCATATATAAATCTAAAGCCAGCTCCTCCTGTTCCTATTTCTTCCAACATTCTGATTACCTGACCTAAATAGAGTCTGGCTATTTTCGGACCTTTTTTCTCGGGCCATTTATTCATTTTCTTTGCAAGAAATCGTATTCCCTTTACACCAAACATTGGAATCGGAATGTGCAGCATATGCTTACAGGTCATTTTGATTCCTACCAGTATCGCATTTTTCAAGTCGTAGTTTGTATCTACATCATCAATATAGTACATCCTTCCTTTGGGAGGATAAGTTCCTTTTGCAAAGCGAACCTTTTTCAGTTCTTCATAATCAATCTTCTCTACCCTTTCCATTACTGGATCGCTTACCAAATATTTGCCTTCCTCTTTCCCAAAAACCACAAGGTTGTGTGCATTAAAATGAAACCTGTATTCCGGTGGAAAATAAGATAAATTATAAACCCCTACCAACATTCCAACCGGACTCCCTTTCTCAAGTAAGTTATCAAGTTCAGTCATTGCCATATCTGGATCACTAAACTTTTTTCTGACAATTTTAACGCCTAGTCTCTTGGTTACCCTATTAAAAATCATCCCCGGATATGGCCTAAATGAGGTAACGGGAATTTTATTCATTTTAATAAATGGCATATGAGAAAAAAAGATACCGGAACCAATACCAAACACCATAGGTTCACTCAATTCGATACCGTGATAACGTAATAAATTGGAAGTGGCTCCATTTTCACAATGCGCTGCCTGGCTATGCCGGAAGTCTATCTTCATTGTCTTCAATTTCCTTTTTTATCATATCTATACTGCAAAGCTCATCAACTGAAAGATGCAATGCTTCGGCATATTTTTTCAAAACCGAATCAGAGAGTTTATTAAACTTCTCTGGTTTTAAATGCTTTTTCACCCTAAATCTTGAGATCCCGGTATAATCAGAAAGAATTTTAACAGTCATGGCTTTAATTTCTAAATAATATGCCAATGGACTTTTTTTTCCATCCAAAACCTCCTTAGCTATATCATGAGCATTTTCAGCAATATCTTCCCATGCCAGTTTTATGGCTTCATTCTTGGGTTCCCACCCAACACTCAACACCTTTTTATAATCACCGTTTTCATCGGTGGCATAACAAACGTCCCTAACTTTTCCTTCTTCCAGGAAACTCTTATCCTGTGGAACTTCATTTACTTTCATATCAGCAAACGGTTAAAAGCAAATATGCATAAGAAAACCTAGCACTCTCAGGTATCATAACCAAAATTCGTTCTCCCTTCTTTAACTTGCCTGAATGTACCAATTCTTCGAGCATTAAAAAAGCTGATGCAGAACCCACATTTCCTACATTTTCCAAATTGGTAAACCACTTCTCCTTTGGTATAGGCATTCCGTTGGATTCAAGTTCTTCGGCTATTTTATCCCTAAAGAAAAAAGAAGATAAATGAGGGAGAAAATAATCTATTGTATCTACAGAGAAATTTCTCTTTTCAATGATTTCTCTCAGAAATTTCATACCATATCCAACAATATGATCTCTTAATAGTTTTACATCCTGCTTAAGTGAAAACACGGATGTTTCGAGCCATTGTGCTGGTGTAAACTCATAATAACCCATCAAATCACCAGACTCCTCTTTTAGTGCACCAGCATACATGCAGGTCTCCAATTCATTGGCAAAGGATGTAATCTCAAGCCAGTCTACACGTAATGAAAGATTATCTCCTGGTGAGTCCTGTAATAAAACAGCTGCAGCACCATCAGACAACATCCAACGCAAAAATTCCTTATCAAAAGCGATATATGGATTTTGCTCGAGTTTCTGAAGATTTTCAGATTCCTTTTCAAAATTTCCGGCACGCATCCATGGGCTAATTCTTTCTGAACCAACACAAACAGCATTGCTACTATTGCCACTGGCTACTGACATTATTCCGGATTTTAAGCCATGAATAGAGGAACAACAAGAGCCGGTAAAAGATGCTGCCTCAAGATTTTTCAAACCAAGCTTTCCATGCACCATTACAGCATGCGATGGCAAGAGCTGATCCGGAGAAGTTGTACCACAAGCAAGATATTCCAACTGACTGGCATCAAAACCCTGGTTAAAAAGGTCTTTTACTGCTTCAACACACAAATCAACATTTGAATGGGTAATACTACCGTCCCTATTCAAAGCATAGTACCTTCCTTTGATACCATTGCTGCGAAGAATAATTCCTTTTGCTTTGGATGGATTTCCTGAGACCATTCCCAAAAAATCCTCCATTTCATCATTTGAAACCAACTTGTTTGGTAAAAACTTACCAAGTTTTGTAATGTAAACCTCTCTCACCATTATACATGTTTATGCACCACCAATAAGCAAAAATAAAATTATTTCACTTGCCAGTAAAATAATTCTATAAAAATTGACGGAATTCATTCTCAAGCTTATGAATTGCCCGAAGTCTGAATGGATATGTTAAATAAAAGACCAAAGAAGCAATTGGCGATACAAGATATATAACAGCCAGCAAATAAACTTTAAAAACTTTCAGTACACGGGACCTTGATTTATCGCCATAGCTTCCCTTTTTGATAATTTTACTTGCCCATATTTTAAATATCCTTCTCGCATTTTTCTCCATCATAAAAATACGGTGATCAATAAAAATCCCTTTATTCTTATATATTTTGGGTTGTAATTCTTTAAAACTGTTGTTCAACAGAGATTCTTTCATAAATTCACCATATACAGATGCATTGCGAATATCTTCTTCCTTAACACCTGCTGTAGGAATAAAATCTTTATATGGACCTTTATCCCCTTTCATCATCCATCGAATAACGGATATTACACTTAAAAGATTGGGTGCTTTATCACAAAGTGAAATTGCGCCCACCTTTGTGGCACCAGCCTTTTCAAGCTTTTCATTAACTACTTTTTGGGCCATCACCCACATATTTCTTGCACCAACTACAGTAACAACAGGCCTGTTCCGAAATATTTTCTCTGCATACTCTGATGCAAACAAAGAATAAACAGGAATTGAAGGAGAAAGATACCAAACCTGAAAACCCAAAATAACCAAATCGTAGTCAATTGATAAGTCCAGATTGGGAATATTTATTCCCTGTGGTATTTCCAGAACGGATTCAGGAAATGCCTGAAAAAACTCCTCTGAAGACCAGGGGAAGGGGAAAGGAGGATTTGGCTCTAAAAAACATTTATGAATTTTTACATCAGATGAAGAAGCCAGTGGTGAAATTATTGAATCCAATATTTCTTCAAGTTGACCTGTCTGGGTATAATATAAAACGAGTATATTTTTCACAATCAATTAAAATGTAAATTTAACATGAGAAATCAAACCCACCACAAATACGCTTGTGTTATAAATCTTATTTTTTATTCATAACCCATACCTGTAAATCTGAAGAGCTCCGAATTTCCATTAACCTTGCATAAGCTTTTTCAATTGAAGAATAATCATTCAAAACATTATAATACAAGTTGTTATTCTCAACAATTACTGATTCATATCCTTTTTTTCTCAAAGCAGCCTTCCAGTTTTCAGCCCTTTCTATCGTTTTATAAGTTCCTGCAACGATACAATACTGATCTACTTTCTCCCTCTTCAGGCTTA
>PKSZ01000320.1 GCA_002869425.1 Marinilabiliales bacterium | reverse complement strand
ATACGATATGGCATATAATGGTTTGTCGTTTTCTGAGAAATATAAAGTGCCGGTAATGCTCCGCTTAACTACACGTTTAGCTCATTCAAGAGCTGGTGTGGCATGCAGTGAAGTTAAACCACAAAATGAAGTGTCACTATCCGAAAATCCAACACAGTTTGTTTTATTGCCATCTATTGCAAGAGGTAATTATAAAGAACTGCTTACTAAACAAGCTAAGCTGGAAGAAGAATCAGAAAATTCACCATACAATGCATATCTCAATGCAGATGATAAAAAGTTGGGGATAATAGCTTGTGGGTTGGCTTATAATTATTTAATTGAAAACTTTACGGATGGCAAAGTTCCACATCCTGTAGTGAAAATAGGACAATATCCTTTACCACGTAAGATGATTGAGCGTTTGTCTGCTGAATGTGATACCATTTTAGTATTAGAAGATGGTTATCCAATGGTAGAAGAATTGTTAAAAGGATATCTCGAAAAGGAAAATGTAAAAGGTCGTCTCGACGGAACCATTCCAAGAGATGGTGAATTAAATCCAAATATTGTGGCAATAGGCCTGGGTTTACAGGAGCCAATCGACGAAAATATTCCAGAATTGGTAAAAAACAGACCACCGGCAATGTGTAAAGGTTGTGGTCATATTGATGCTTACAATGCATTAAATGAAGCTCTGGCAGGATATTCAAAAGGACGCGTTTTTAGTGATATTGGTTGCTATACTTTGGGTGCATTACCACCACTTAATGCAATTAATTCCTGTGTTGATATGGGTGCTTCTATAACTATGGCTAAAGGTGCTTCTGATGCAGGTTTAATTCCTGCTGTTTCTGTAATTGGCGATTCAACATTTACGCATTCAGGTATTACAGGTTTGATCGATGCAGTTGTGTGTAAATCACCTATAACGGTTATTATTTCTGATAACTTTACAACAGGTATGACTGGAGGTCAGGATTCAAGTGCTTTGGGTAGAATAGAGGATATTTGCCGTGGAGTGGGTGTTGATCCGGAACATATTAGGATTTTTAAACCAACCAAGAGTAATCATGATGAAATGGTTCAGATTATAAAAGATGAGCTTGAATATGATGGTGTTTCAGTAATTATTCCAAGAAGACAATGTATTCAGACAATGAAAAATAAAAGTCTTGCAGAAAAACTGAAGGAACTAAATTTGAAATAATAACCAGAAAAAAGAAACACATGAAAACAGATATAGTTTTAGCAGGAGTTGGTGGTCAGGGTATCCTTTCCATTGCAGCTACAATAGGAATGGCAGCTTTACAAAACGATTTATTTCTTAAACAATCAGAGGTTCATGGTATGAGTCAGCGTGGTGGTGCTGTTCAATCTCACATGAGAGTATCCGACAAACCCATTGCATCAGATCTTATCCCTCAGGGAAGTGCGGATTTGATTCTTTCTGTAGAGCCCATGGAGTCTTTGAGGTATTTGTCTTTTCTAAATAAAGATGGCTGGTTGGTAACGAATATAACACCGTTTATCAACATCCCTAACTATCCAGAACTAGATGTAATAATGAAAGAAGTTGAAGCACAACCTAATTTTGTTGCGTTAGATGCAGATAAAATAGCTGCAGAGGTTGCAACAAAAAGAGCTTCTAATATTGTTATGCTGGGAGCAGCAAGTCCTTTTATTAATATTCCTTTTGAAAATTTCGAAAAAGGATTACAAGCTATTTTTGGAAGAAAAGGTGAAGATGTAGTAAATATGAACATTGCAGCACTTAGAGCAGGACGTGAAGTCTCTGATAATAGATAATATTAATTTTGTTAATATATGTAAAAGGCTGATTCATTTGAATCGGCCTTTTTGCTTTCTAAAAAGTATTTAATCTTTGTTAAATTATGTTAATATTCATTGATACAGAGTACGTTGAATGATTTGATTTGATAAATTTGTATCAAAAGATTTAGCAATGGATATTTTAGTTGAAAATCTTACAAAGAAATACGGCATACAGAAAGCTGTAGATGATATCACATTTAAAGTGAAAACAGGTGAAGTTCTTGGATTTCTTGGTCCGAACGGTGCCGGAAAAACCACAACCATGAAAGCCATTACGTGCTATTTGGCTCCCAATGAAGGAAATATTAAGGTTGGCGGTTATTCAATCAAAGATGATCCCGAAAAGGTTAAGCAGCTAATAGGGTATCTTCCCGAACACAATCCTCTTTATGAAGATATGGGCGTAATTGATTATTTGAAATTTGTTGCCGAGTTACATAATATTCCAAAATCAAATATCAAGGAGCGAATTGTGGAAATGGTGAAGATTTGTGGATTAGAAGGAGAGAAGCATAAGAAGATATCCGAGCTTTCTAAAGGATATCAACAAAGAGTCGGTTTGGCCCAGGCTCTTATTCATGATCCGGAAGTACTCATTCTGGATGAACCAACTTCAGGTCTCGATCCAAATCAAATTGTTGAAATTCGTGAATTGATACGAAAAATAGGACAGAAAAAAACAGTGATCCTGAGTTCTCATATTCTTGCCGAAGTGGAAGCTACATGCGATAGAATAATGATTATTAGCAAAGGGAAAATAGTTGCAGATGGTTCTTCTGATCAACTTCGTAAACAGGCACAGGGTAAGGAAATTCTGAAAATATCTATTGAAGGTGCTGATAAGAATGAAGTATATACAGCTCTAAATGAATTGGATTCAGTAGCATATGTTGATTTTATTTCAAAAAGTAGTTCTTCATTCGAAGTGCAAAGTAGACCGGAAATGACTTCAAAAAGGGCTGTATTTCAATTATGCGTGGATAAAGGTTGGTATTTAACAGAGCTTACACCTACCGAAACGAAACTTGAAGATGTGTTCAGAGAATTGACAATGAATTAAAATTACAAATTATGAGGCAAATCTGGATAATAACAAAAAGAGAACTCAGGTCATTTTTTGATTCGCTGATGGCGTATATTATGATTGTCCTTTTTCTGGGTTTTAGCGGGTTTTTTACCTGGCTTTCAGGATCCGATATCTTTTTTGTAGGGCAAGCAAGTCTGCAGACATTCTTTGGTGTAAGTTTCTGGACTTTGTTCTTTTTTATTCCGGCATTAACGATGAAGTTATTGGCCGAGGAAAACAAAACAGGAACAATAGAATTACTGCTAACAAAACCTGTTTCAGACTGGCAGGTAATTGTTGCTAAGTTTCTGGCTACTTTTTTACTTATACTAATTACCTTATTACTTACCCTACCTTATTATATTACTGTTGCCAATATTGGTCCGGTTGATCATGGTGCTGTTATAATGGGATATCTTGGCCTGTTGCTTATGAGTGCAGCCTATATAAGTATAGGTTTATTTGCAAGTAGTATAACCAGTAATCAGATTGTAGCTTTTCTTTTGTCTTTGGCAATAGGAATTCTATTTCATTTAATATTTGGATTTATTTCAAATGTATTCTCAGGTATAGCAGGTGAAGTGTTAAGCTATTTAAGTATGGCTGAGCATTTTAGTTCAATCTCAAGAGGTGTTGTTGATAGTAAGGATATCGTATACTTCTTATCCGTCATTTTATTGGGACTGTTTGCCTCAGAAGCAATATTGGCTAAAAGAAATACAATATAATCAGAATTGTAAAATATACTGAAATGAAAAGCAGAAGATCAATTACGGTTTATATTTTAATCTTAGCATGTGTAATTATTCTTGTAAATATTTT
>PKSZ01000533.1 GCA_002869425.1 Marinilabiliales bacterium | reverse complement strand
CTCTGAACCTTTGCCTGGAATAAAATTGATAACGCCATCCGGCAATCCTGCTTCCATGAATACCTTCATAAGAATATAATTGGAATAAACAGAAGTAGTAGAAGGTTTCCAAACTGTAACATTTCCCATCAATACAGGAGACATGTTCAAGTTTGAAGCAATGGATGTAAAATTAAAAGGACTTAACGCAAAAACGAAACCTTCCAAAGGCCTGTATTCCAATCGATTCAATTGTTGAACATTAGAGCGTGGCTGATCCTGATAAATACGGGATGCGAAATATGCATTATACCTGAGGAAATCAATGGTTTCGCAAGCTGCGTCAATCTCTGCCTGATGTACAGTTTTACTCTGGCTAATCATGGTAACTGCATTGATTAGATATCTATATTTTCCTGATAACAATTCCGCTGCCTTCAGGCTAATAGATGCTCTCTCCAACCAACTCAAGGTTTCCCACTTTTTCTTTGCCTTCAGTGCAGATTCTATGGCATATTGAATCTCCTTTTCTCCTGCCATATGCACTTTTGCAATCAATTTCTTATGATTGTGGGGCTCTGTTATATCATACGTATTTCCTGTATAGAACTCCTGTCCATTAATAATAACAGGAATCTCTTCGACTTTTCCTTCCAGTTCCTGAATTAACTTTAATATTTCCTTACTCTCTTTACTGTTCGGAAGATATCGTTTTACTTGCTCATTTTCAGGTATTTCAAATTTAAATATTGTGTTATTCATAGTTCTCTGTATTTAGGTTTATTTTTATTTATTCTAAATTAATATAATTGGAATGAAAAACAAAATATCTTACTTAAAAATACCTTAATTACTTAGTTAAAAAATGTGAAAAATTGACCATAGCTTAAGCTTATTTATTCTTAATTTTGTTACAAACAATATCTGACAATGAATAAGTATTATTACAGTTGTATTAATTGTGGAAAAGAATTCGATAGCAGTGCCATTAGGTATTTATGTGATGAATGTAGTAAGAATACTGAACCAGGAAATGCGCCAAAAGGAGTACTGAAAGTTAATTATCGCTACGATACACTTGTAAGCCAAAAGGAATCGATTAAGGAAAATATTGGAAACCATAACTTCTTACAGCTTCTTCCCATTAAGTCGCAAGACTCATTACCGCCACTCAGAGTTGGATACACTCCTGTTTACAATTTCAATTTTAGAGACAAGAACCTTTCATTAATGGTAAAAGATGATTCAGGGAATCCAACATATTCTTTTAAAGACAGGGCTTCACAAATTGTTAGTGCTTTTGCCAAAGAAAACAACATTAATACTATTATTGCTGCATCAACTGGCAATGCTGGCTCTTCGATAGCCGGAATTTGCGCATCACAAAACCAAAAAGCAATCGTTTTTGTACCAGCTGCTGCTCCAAAAGCAAAATTATCTCAAATCATAATGTATGGTGCCAAGATTATACCTGTTGACGGCACCTATGACGATGCTTTCGACTTAAGCCTTGCCTCAACCCAAAAATTTGGTTTCTACAACAGGAACACTGCCTTTAACCCACTAACCATTGAAGGGAAAAAGACAGTAGCGTTTGAAATATATTCTCAGTTACAATTTAGCATCCCCGAGAGAATTTTTGTTCCTGTAGGAGATGGAGTAATAATATCCGGGGTTTTCAAAGGATTTGAAGACTTGCTAAAATTAAAACTGATTTCTAAAATGCCTGAAATTATTGCTGTGCAAGCCAAAGGCAGTTCTAACCTCATCAATAATCTTAATACAGATCAGCAGATATTCAATTGCAGTAATACTATTGCAGACTCTATTTCCGTTGATATACCAAGAAACTTTTATATGGCAAGGAACTTCATCAATCATTACAAGTGTAGAACCGTTATGGTTGATGATGGTGAGATTTTGGAAGCATCCGCAATCCTGAGTAAGAATACAGGTTTATTTGCAGAACCTGCTGCAACTGCGGCCTTTGCAGGTGCGTTCAACTTCCTGGATAAATACCCTGAATGTAAAAATGAAAGCAATATGGTTATATCCACCGGAAGCGGTTTAAAAGACCTGAATTCAGTACAAAAAATTATTCAAATTCCGAAACCCATTGGAACGGATATCAATAACCTGGAAAAATACTTTGATGAAAAAGGAATCTAAAAGCTTCAAAAAACTTATACGATTTTTCTGGATCGCATTCTCTGGATTTATTGTTCTTCTTTTCCTTTGGTTTATCCTGATCTCATATGGTGTTTTCGGATTTATGCCTCGTTTTGATGAGCTGGAAAACCCAAAAAGTTCACTAGCATCAGAAGGTCTTTCTTCCGACCAAAAAGTACTGGGTTTATTTTATATTAAAAATCGAACAATTGTTGAATTTAATGACCTTTCACCCTTTCTCGTGGAAGCATTAATTGCAACAGAGGATTCACGATTTAAGGATCATTCAGGCATTGACGGCAGAAGTCTGGCCCGGGTATTTTTTAAAACCTTTCTTCTTGGAAAAAAGAGTGCAGGAGGCGGGAGTACAATTTCTCAACAATTAGCAAAAAATCTTTTTCCAAGGGATGGCACCAATATTCTATTGGCAAAAATGAAAGAGTGGGTTGTATCAGTTCAGCTTGAAAAACGATATACTAAAGATGAAATCATCACGATGTATTTCAATACCGTAGAGTATGGAAATAATGCATATGGTATAAAGGCTGCAGCCAAAACCTACTTTAATAAATTACCGTCAGAACTTAAACTGGAAGAAGCAGCTGTGCTCGTAGGTTTGCTTAAGGGAACTACCATGTATAATCCAATCAGGAATCCGGAAAATTCTTTTAATAGAAGAAATACAGTGCTTTCACAAATGAATAAATACGACTATTTATCAAATGCTGAACTAGATAGTCTAAAAGAAATACCTTTAGTTACTGATTTCTCTCCACCTTCTCACAACAGTGGTAAAGCGCAGTATATCAGGGAGTATTTAAGATTATTTTTAACAGCAAATGAACCCAATGAAGATGATTATTCATCTGATGAAGCATACGAACACGCAAAAGATGAATGGGAAAACAATCCATTATATGGTTGGTGTAACAAAAATGAAAAACCAAATGGGGAAAACTACAATTTATACAAAGATGGTCTGAAAATTTACACAACCATTAATAGCAAAATGCAAATGTATGCTGAGCAAGCTGTTAAAAACCATTTAAGCAAAGATTTACAAAAGGCATTCTTTAAAGAACAAAAGTCTAACAAAAAAGCTCCATTTTCCAGTAAGCTTTCCGATGAGCAGGTAAAAAAGATCATGGACAATTCCATAAAAAGAAGCGAAAGGTATTGGAATCATAAAAGAAATGGTCTTTCACATGATTCTATTATAAAAATATTCCACACACCGGTTAAAACATCCGTATTTTCATGGGATGGTCCAAAAGAGATGATAATATCGCCCTATGATAGTATACTACAAACAAAATATTACCTGCATGCTGGATTTATTTCTATAGAACCTCAAACGGGGTACGTTCGCTCTTATGTTGGAGGAATTAATTATACATACTTTAAATTTGATAATGTATCTCAGGGGAAAAGACAGGTTGGCTCAACATTTAAACCATTCATTTACAGCCTTATAATAGAAAAAGGGTATTCGCCTTGCACCAAAGTTCCCAATATTGAAGTTTCGTTTAAACTACCAGATGGGAAACTATATACACCAGGT
>PKSZ01000137.1 GCA_002869425.1 Marinilabiliales bacterium | reverse complement strand
CTTCTGGAAATCCTCATCAACTGGCCCAATCCTGAGAAAAAAAGGAATAAGACAACCAGAGAAAAGAACACAACTGAATAACCAACAATCGTGAGCATGATATCGTCAGTAGTAAAATTATCAATATTAACTGCTGTAATTACATTCATAGTTACAAAGGTATATTTCCGTGTTTTTTAGGTGGATTAGTATCTTTTTTTGTCGCAAGGGTTTGTAATGCACGAATAATTCTAAACCTGGTATTCATTGGCTCAATTACATCATCAATATAACCATATCGTGCAGCCTCATAAGGATTTGCAAACTTCTTATTGTATTCAGTTTCTTTTTCAGCAATAAACTTTGCCCTTTCCTCTTCGCTTGTAATTTTCTTCAATTCTTTAAAATGCAATACTTCTATTGCTCCCTGTGCTCCCATCACTGCAATCTCAGCAGAAGGCCATGCATAATTTATATCTCCACGTAACTGTTTAGAGCTCATTACATCATGTGCACCCCCATAAGATTTCCGCAAAGTAATGGTTATCTTTGGTACTGTTGCTTCACCGTATGCATACAACAACTTAGCTCCATGTATTATTATTCCTCCATATTCCTGACCACTTCCAGGTAAAAATCCAGGAACATCAACTAAGGTTACAAGGGGTATATTAAAAGCATCACAATATCTTACAAAACGAGCAGCTTTTCGTGATGCATCAATATCCAACACTCCAGCCAGGTAGTTAGGCTGATTTGCCACAATACCAACAGGCATCCCATTAAACTTAGCAAAGCCAATCACTATATTTCGTGCATAATTTCTCTGAACTTCAAGAAATTCGGCATTGTCGACAATCATATCAATTACATCAACAACATCATATGGTTTATTAGGATTATCAGGAATAATTTCATTTAAGGCCTCTTCTACCCTGTCGATTGGATCAGAACATTCTGTCACAGGTGCTTCCTCTAAGTTGTTCTGCGGAATATAACAAAGTAATTTACGGATAAGCATAATGCCTATTTCCTCATTTCCTGCAAGAAAATGTGCAACACCTGATTTTGCAGCATGAACATTTGGTCCTCCCAAATCAGCAACAGAAATATCCTCACCTGTAACGGCTTTCGCTACTTTGGGACCTGTTACAAACATATAACTTGTATCCTCAGACATAATAATAAAGTCGGTCAATGCCGGACTATATACAGCACCTCCTGCACAAGGTCCAAAAATTGCCGAAATCTGAGGAATTACTCCCGAAGCCATTATGTTTCGCTGAAAAATATCAGCATAACCGGCCAAACTATTCACACCTTCCTGTATTCTGGCTCCACCACTATCATTCAATCCAATAACCGGAGCACCCACTTTCATGGCCTGATCCATTATCTTACAGATTTTCTGGGCATAAGACTCTGAAAGACTTCCACCAAAAACTGTAAAATCCTGTGCAAAAACATATACAACCCTGCCATCAATCGTTCCATGCCCTGTCACCACTCCATCAGACAAATATTTTTCTTTTTCAAGTCCAAAATCGGTACACCTGTGTGTAACAAACATATCATACTCTTCAAAACTTCCTTCATCCAGCAACAAATCTATTCGTTCTCTGGCTGTTAATTTTCCTTTTGCATGCTGAGCTTCAATTCGCTTTAAGCCTCCACCAAGCCGGGCTTCACCGCGCAGCTCAACAAGTTGTTTAATTTTATCCTGTATTGACATCCTCTAATGTATTTATTTCTTGTTTTTATCTTCGCATAGCTCTGTAAGAACACCCATGGTTGATTTTGGATGCAAAAAAGCAATATCGAGGCCTTCAGCTCCTTTTCTTGGTGTCTTATCAACTAATCTAACCCCTTTAGATTCAGCATCTTTCAATGCATCTTCAATATTATTTGTAGCGAAAGCAATATGATGAATACCTTCGCCTTTCTTTTCAATAAATTTCCCAATTGGTCCCTCTGTATCTGTAGACTCAAGCAATTCAATTTTTGTTTGACCAATCATAAAAAATGCAGTCTTAACCTTCTGATCTTTAACCTCTTCAATACTATAACATTTCAATCCAAGAACATCTTCATAGTACTTTTTAGACTCCTCAATGCTTTTTACAGCTATACCAATATGTTCAATATGTGTAATTTCCATAATTATCAGTTTTTATTCCCATTACAAAATTAAGCCGATTAACAATGCGGTATCATGTTGGAAAGCAAATATTTTACTTGTTGTTTAGCATACTAAATAATATCATCAAAAATGACAATCTTTCAATATTAGCGCAACCAATACAGAGTTTCTTTCATCTTCAACTTACAAACAATGCTTATTTTTTGATTTATTAAAAGACTTTTGGTAATATAACCAAGCTTTTTTTGCCTGAATCAAAATTTTGTTACTATTTTTACGATACTGATAAAAAACCTATACAATTATGAAAAATTTCAGTTTTCTATTCTTATCACTCTTGAGTATTGCAGTAATGGTATCTTCCTGTAAGAAATCAGATACAGTTGCTCCATACATTACACTGGAAGGTGATAACCCTATGACAATTACATTGAATGATAGTTGGGAAGATCCGGGAGCGAAAGCTACCGATAATTACGATAAGGACATTACCAGTAGAATTATTGTTACACACGATATACCTATCAATGGTGTAGAAAATGGTGAAGGACCTACCAAAGAAACAGGAAAATATACTGTAACCTATTCTGTTTCTGATGATGCTGGAAATAATTCAGTAAAAAACAGAACCGTGAATGTTAAGAACGGTGTAGATAAATATATGGGAGATTATGATGTTGATAGAACAGGTAACAATGTGCACATTGCCTAAGATTATACTCAACAAAAAATGTCTTTAAGCTCAGATAATAAAAGTAATATGATGTTTCGTTTTCCAAAACTTAGCAACATGTCAGGTTTTCGGGCAGATGCTTATGTAAACAGAGACATTGAAGGAAATTCTATTTCATACACAGTACCTGGAGGATATCCTGTAAATATTGTTACAGAAGAAAAAATCCAGGGAGACACACTTTGGTATAAAATATAAGGATACAAAGATCCAACTACACAAAAACAAGCTTCTATGCTTGACACAACAGGAACAGAAGCTAAATATTACTTTCTTATAAAATATAATATTGAAGTTATTAGTCCTTTTGATCCTGATTACACTCCACAAGACCCTGTTAATGAAGTAAACAAGGAAGTGGATGTCGTAACAGAACATTACTACTTTAAATACTAAATATAAGCTCGCTCAATGCGAGAAAAAATATTACATTCCGTATTTGTCCTCTAACAAGGAAATCAGCAAATACGGAATGTTTCTTTTTATAGCTGACTGAATGAAAACCTATTTTACAAATATTAAAATTCTGAGTTATCAGATTTTAATTGTTTTAGGATTGTTTTTTATAAGCAGGGTTTTGTTTTATTTTTTCAACCTAAGCAGCTTTAATCAAAGTGACACCTTAGATATTCTGATTGCTTTTTTTGTGGGATTTCGATTCGATCTTTCCACTATCCTTCTATTCAATCTTCCGGTTGTTATTTTCATGCTAATTCCGGGCAAACACATTCATAACCTTATTGCTTTCAGAATTATTAAATTATATCTTATTGTTATTAATGGGGTATTGTTGTTTTCCAACTTATCGGATATCTTTTATTTCGAATACATTGGAGAAAGATCTACATCTGATACACTGAAAT
>PKSZ01000139.1 GCA_002869425.1 Marinilabiliales bacterium | reverse complement strand
CAATTACAATCCCTTTTCTTGCTTTAACTTCCTGAATGTTGCTAACAATTTTTTCGTATGATTTATCTTTTGTTGCAATAACAACAACAGGCATACTTTCATCAATTAATGCAATTGGTCCGTGTTTCATTTCTGCAGCTGGATACCCTTCTGCATGGATATATGATATTTCTTTAAGCTTTAATGCGCCTTCAAGCGCCACCGGATATTGATAACCTCTTCCCAGATACAAAAAGTTGCTGGCATCTTTATATTTCTCAGATATTTCTCTGTATAAATTGTTGTTGTTCAGTATTTTTTCAATTTTGCTAGGGATTTCTATCAAGTCCTGAATAAATGTGTGGTACTTTTCTTCGTTCATTTCTTTCTTTTCGTATCCCATTTGTGCAGCAATCATAGCTAGAACAGTAACCTGAGCTGTAAAAGCTTTAGTGGATGCTACTCCAATTTCAGGTCCAGCATGTGTGTAAACACCTCCGTCTGTTTCACGAGGAATACTGGAACCAACAACATTGCATATGCCCAGAACCATTGCGCCTTTACTTTTTGCAAGTTTAATAGCAGCAAGTGTATCAGCTGTTTCTCCACTCTGACTGATGGCAATTACAACATCATCTTTATATATTACCGGACTACGATACCTGAATTCTGAAGCATATTCAACCTCAACAGGAATGCGTGCATGTTCTTCAATTAAGTATTCTCCAACAAGACCTGCATGCCATGATGTTCCGCAGGCGATAATTAAAACTCGTTTGGCATCAACTAGTTTTGGCATTACTTCGTACAAACCGCCAAGCTTAATGCTTTTTTTGTCTGCTGTTATTCTTCCCCTGAAAGTATCATAGATAGAACGTGGTTGTTCAAATATTTCTTTGAGCATAAAGTGATCGTAACCACCTTTCTCTATTTCTCCAATATCCAGATCAACGGTTTGAACCTTTGGTGTTAATTTGTTGTTTTTTATGGTTTTAAGCGATAACTCACCTTCTTTTACAATGGCTACATCGTTGTCATTAAGAAAAATAACGCTTTTTGTATATTCAATAATTGGTGTAGCGTCTGATGCGAAAAAATACTCTCCCTGCCCAATTCCAACAACAAGAGGACTTCCATTTCTTGCAGCAATAATTTGGTTGGGTTCATCTTCGCAAAGAATTAATAACCCATAAGCACCAACGATCTTGGATAACGCCAATCGTACTGCCATTTCAGCACTTACTTTTCCTTTAATGTAAATGTATTCAATTAAGTTTGCAAGCACCTCTGTATCAGTATCTGAATGGAAGTGATATCCTCTGTCTTCCAGGCGTTTCTTTAATCGGGAATAATTTTCAATAATGCCATTATGAATGATTACAAATTTACCTTCCTGAGATCTGTGTGGGTGTGCATTTTCATTATTGGGCTCACCATGTGTTGCCCAACGTGTATGTCCTATTCCAATATTTCAAGTAGTGACATAGTTTGAAGAAAATTCTTCAAGATCGCTAACTTTACCTTTTCTTTTATATAAATTAATCTGGTTGTTTACAATAGCAATACCGGCTGAGTCATAACCACGGTATTCCAAACGTTTTAAACCATTTATCAAAATAGGATATGCTTCCTTATTTCCAATATAACCAACAATACCACACATATTAATTTGTTTTTACGTAATATATTTCAATACTTATTGGGTTTTCATGTTCTTTTGCTGAAAGAACTACCCTGCTTGCATCTGCAAAATTAGAACCGGGATGTAATGTGAGATTTACTTCTTCACGCTCGCCCTTAATAATATCTGTAACATAATCAGTGATTGTAAGATTATATTCTCCTGTAGCTTCATTAATGGTTCCATTGTAGCTGTAATTGATAGAATATAAACTCATGGGAATAATACCATCATCTGTAGTAATAATCAATGACAAATAATCAGGCTCAGGATAAGATGTGTTAAATCCATCAGCAAGTTTCAGTTTTAATTCAGCATTGGTAATGGCTATGTTTGAAGAATCTCTCCACTTTAACAGGGCGCTTAAGTCAAGGGTTGCCTGAATACCATTCATTGCTTGTAAATAAATTTTGTCACTAACAGAATCAGTTCCGTCAATAAAAGCTTGTATATCTGTTCCTGTGTAATCATGTTGAAATAAATTATACTGAATAGCATTTTCATAGGTAATGAGCTTGGTTGTTTTTAGTGAAGAATCTTTAAGAGCAACAACTTGATCGTCATCGTATTCTGTTCTTACTTCATAGTACTCAATACCAATATAATTGTTTTTTGAAAGAAGATTTGCATACAAAATACCTTCTGCAGAACCTGAAGATGCTTTAAAATATAAGCCCTTAAACTCACTTTGAACATCTTCTATACTGATTTCATCATTGTTAATATCAAATAATCTTTGACCAAATTCAATGGGCAAATCAAAGGACACAATACTTGAATCAGACGAGATATTACCATCAGCAATAAAAACAATTGAGTCTGCATCCGGAACATAACTAACATACGCAGTATCCGGAAAATATTTCATTTCCCATATTTCAATTGTTTGATCCCCTGATGAAGCATAGTTTCCACTAATATCAATGTAAAATGTTACAGATTGAATATTGATGTCAATGTCTGTATTTTGATCATCTTCCTCAAAGAAATTAACAAATGCAGACTGCATGCTAAGTTGTGTGATAAATTCAGCTTTGCATTCACCGAAAGTTGGATCTGTATAATTGCCCAGTAAACAATATTTGGTGTTCTTTGCTATATCATCTTCAGGAAGAAACAAAGAGGCATCAATATCTGAGATTATCGAATGCTGAAAATTAATTGTACTTTCTGAAGGTAAGATTTCTTCACCCAGAGATGTCGGTTCTTTGTCACAACCTGTAGCAATAACCAGACTGACAATAAATATTACACCCTGGTAAAAAATGCTGTTTTTCAATTTCTGATCTTTTAATTTGATTCTACACAAGCCTGTTCACGCACTTTGTCATAAAAATCAGAATATGCATCGATATATTCCTCTTTTGTCTTGAAGTCAAGTACAGGTTTCCCAGACTCCTTAGCAAACGATTCAACATCTGAATTTATTTTCTCACTACCAAAAACAACTGCATCAGACATATTAATTGCAAGTTTGCTTATGTTTGCAAAAGTAGGTTCTGTAGCAACTTCCAGATCTTTGCTTGTTACGCCATCAACGACTGCTTTTTTAACAAAATCATTGTTTAGCTTCGGGCTGAAATCATCATTGTAGACCGAATATATAACTTGTGAATTTTCAAATATTGGGTCTTCATTGTATGCCTTCTTCAGATACAAAGGCACGAGCGAAGTAATCCACCCATGACAGTGTACGATATCTGGAGACCATCTTAGTTTTTTTACTGTTTCAAGAACACCACGGGCAAAAAATATTGCTCTTTCATCATTGTCCTTGAAGTATTTTCCATTTTTGTCCTTAAGTATTTGCTTTCTGTGAAAAAAGTCTTCATTATCTATAAAATATACCTGCATCCTGGCTGCTTGAATGGATGCTACTTTAATGATCAGCGGGTGATCTGTGTCATCTATTATCAGATTCATCCCGGACAACCTGATGACTTCATGCAACTGATTTCTTCTTTCATTGATACTACCATACCTTGGCATGAAAGTTCTGATTTCTTTCCCTTTTTCCTGAATGCCTTGCGTAAGATATCTTCCAATGTGATACATT
>PKSZ01000682.1 GCA_002869425.1 Marinilabiliales bacterium | reverse complement strand
GAAAATACAGCTGTCTCATTCATAGTGATAATATCCTGATTCGGGAATATTGCAGTAGCTTCACTAACTGTAATATCATAAATACGAATGGTTGCTGTAAGTGCATCGCTGGTATCTATTGTAACGGGAATGGATATACCTGGACTTGCAATGTTTATATTTCCTTTTAGCAGGCCTTCTATGGTTTGATTGGATATATTGTTCAATGAACTTTCTGTTTCTCCAGGATTTACAATTAAGAATGTATCCTGCAATATGAGTTCGTTATTGCTTTCGTTTCTGATTTCAAAAGCAAGATCAGATACAGGCATTGGAAGTTGATTGTCGATAATGACTTCAATGGTAGCTGATTCAATGGTTAAGGTTTGGAAATAGTTGTCTGCATCAATTTCAATATCGGGATAGCTTTGAGTAGAAATAGGATCTATAGTTGTAGGCTGTCCAGTGTTATGCGCAGTCATAATCTGCTCGTATAATCCGCCTGTAGGACCATTTTCTTCTCTGTCGTTTTCAGCTATATCGCCAAGAGATGTTTTGTAGTTGAATTCTATTGTGCCTAAATCGATATTGCTTAGTTTCGCAGAATAATCAACCGATGTATCGGGTATTTGAACCAGGGAGTCGATGCTTGCTGCATAAAGCAAATCATGATAAACCAGGTATATCAACTGATCGTTGTCTATATTTTTGATGGAATCCTCAATTAAATTTGAGAAATTCATATATCCTCTCATAATTGGGGTAAGCAAATTAGTATCCCATTCAGGAGTGAGTTTGTTTTTCATGCATGATGAAAAAAATACTGAAGAAAATAGAAGCGTAATTAATAGTTTTTTCATTGTTCACTAACTCACTAATCAAAGGTAATATTTGTATTTTGCATAGCCTAATAAAATGAATAAATTTGAAATTGCTCAAATGCAACCTTTGATTGATTGATGTAGTCATAAAATAAATATCAATATGAAAATAAAATACTTCCTGATTTCGTTTTTATGTATTGCATCCAGTGTGTATGCTCAACAAGGAAATACTTGTCAGTATCCATACCTAATAGATACTTTCCCTTTCCAGGGTATGGGATTTTCAACTGAGAATTCGGGAAATAATTACAATTCAGATGATGCTTGTAATAGCTCGTACTTAACAGGTAATGATTTTGTTTTTGAATACCAGGCAGATGTAAGTCGAAATATTACAATAAAGCTTCAGAATACGATGTCAGGTGCTGGTGTCTTTATGTTGGATGGTTGTCCGGATAATTCTGCAACCAATTGTGTTGCAAGTGCAGAAAGTGGATTTGATGGCAATCCCGTAATAGAGAATGTGGCAGTAGCAGCCGGACAAACTTATTATATTGTGGTTTCAACCTGGGATTTGATGGGAGCTTTCCCATATACTACATTTGATATATATATGGAGGAAGTGTTTGATAAAGACGCCGTTGCATTTTTTATTTGGTCGCCGAAAAGCAGTTGCAATCCGGATAGTTTAATAAGACTGGAAGTGAAAAACTATGGACTGGATACAATCTTTGGTTTTGATGTAGGGTATTCTATTAATGGAGAGCCAACAGTTTATAGACATTCTGATGATACACTGGCATTTTCGGATTGGTTGGATTATACTTTTTGGGGTAGTGTCTATGATTTTTCTACTATTGGAGAATATAATATTGAGGCATTTGTGCACATTAATGGGGATGAAAATCCAAATAATGATACAACTTACAGGACTATTCATACAATGCCCTCCATGAGCACTTTTCCGTTTTTTGATGATTTCGAAACACAGGAAAACTGGAGTGCCAATTGGAAGTGGCCAGATAATCCTGAAATGTCATGGGAGCAAAGTATTCCCTCCGGTACCATTATTAATTCAGCTGCATCTGGTCAGCAATGTTGGGTAACCAATGCAGATGGTAATGTTGGTATGAATGAGGATTCTTATCTAATTTCCCCGTGTTTTGACTTTTCAACATTGGTACTGCCTGTTGTTGAGTTTAAGTTGTGGTATGAGATACCGGATTATGCCAGACTGGTTATGCAATATTCCACAAATTATGGTTACGGATGGACAGACCTGGGTGAGACAGGCGAAGGAGAGAATTGGTACAATACACCATTGAATAGCAGTATTCCGGCAGGCTGGACTGAAAACTCAGCTGGTTGGCAATTGTGCCGGTTGCAGTTGGATACCTTTGGTGGTGTAGATAATATTATGTTTAGATTTAGGTATGAAGGAAATCTGGAAACCAATGAGGGTGCCGCTATTGATGATTTTAGTATTTATGAATCTCCTGCCAATGATCTTGGTGTTTCCGAAATAAAATATCCTGCTAATTCATGTGGGTTAACAGATCAGAGTGAAGTAGCAATTGAGGTTAAAAATTATGGTTCAGAGCCACAGTATGAATGGCAAATAGCATATAGAACAGGAAATGGAGATTGGAATTATACCGATATTTCAGATACAATAAATCCAGCAGAATCAAAATTGTATTATTGTGATCAGACAGCAGATTTTTCATTAGCGGGCGAATATACGGTGTACGCCAAAACTGTCTTACCTGATGATTTGCATACAACAAATGATAGCTTAGCTAAAATATTTTATCATTTTCCCAATATATATGATTTTCCATATCTTGAAGATTTTGAAACAGATAATGGAGGTTGGTATGCAGTGGGAGATACATCTTCCTGGGAGTATGGAGTTTTATCGGATACTGTTATGACGTATGCAGCATCAGGTACACATTGTTGGGCAACAAACCTAAGTGGGTATCATGAAAACCTTGAAGCTTCTACACTATACAGCCCTTGTTTTGATTTTACTTCAATTGTGAATCCCGTTTTAAATATGAAAATTTGGTTTGAAACAGAATACCCCAGTTATATTCAATTGTATGCGTCCACAGATGGAGGTACAAGCTGGAGTTTGGTTGATATTGATCAGGATTCCTGTTGGTACAATTCTGGTCATTCGTGGAATGGAGATTCTCAGGAATGGATTGAAGTGCATAATAAGCTAAATGGTTTGGAAGGGTATGAGCAGGTTCAATTCCGGGTTGAATTCAATGGGGGTGTACCCTTGTCTGGATGTGCTCTGGATGATATCTTTATTTGTGATGAACCCCAGGCAGGTTTTACTTATGTGCAAGATGGTCTGGATGTGACTTTTACAGATACTTCTTTAAATAGTACACATGTTAACTGGATCTTTGGCGATGGCAGTGCCAGTTCGTTGCAAAGTCCTCAATATCACTACACAGATAACGATAGCTTGTATGTTACACAAATAGCTTCAAATGAATGCTACAGTAGTTCTGATTCAGTTTTCATTATTGTAAACTCAACCTTTGATTTTATTGGGAAAGATATTCTTGTTTATCCCAATCCTGTGAATGAGGTTTTAGTGATTGAAACAGAGAATTTTTCCGGAACCGCTGAGTTATTGGATATTACCGGACGAATTTTGAATTGTATAAAATTGGAAAAGAACTCGAAATCTATTGTTGATATGTCTGAACTACAATCGGGGTTATATTTTTTAAGATACAGGAGCGAGCAAATGGAATTTATTCAGAAAATTATTAAAAAGCATTAGAAAAAGATTCGTACAAAGCTTTTATTATTTCTTTATTGTTTAATAATTATACTTCTTTTTCCATTGTTGAAGGAGTTTTGAAGCTATATCTTTCTCTTTTGGGTTTTT
>PKSZ01000121.1 GCA_002869425.1 Marinilabiliales bacterium | reverse complement strand
TTCTTCTCATACAAAAGCAGTTTACAACCCATAGGGCCGTCATCCTGCACGCGGGATGGCTGGGTCAGAGTTGCCTCCATTGCCCAATATTCCTCACTGCTGCCTCCCGTAGGAGTCTGGTCCGTGTCTCAGTACCAATGTGGGGGACCATCCTTTAAGACCCCCTAGCCATCGCTGTCTTGGTAAGCCGTTACCTTACCAACTAACTAATGGCACGCATGCCCATCTTTAACCGCCGGAGCTTTAATCAAGAAAACATGCGAATTCTTGATATTATGGGATATTAATCCAAATTTCTCTGGGCTATCTCCCTGTTAAAGGCAGGTTGCATACGCGTTACTCACCCGTGCGCCGGTCGTCGCCTGGCCGAAGCCATCGTTACCCCTCGACTTGCATGTGTTAAGCCTCCCGCTAGCGTTCATCCTGAGCCAGGATCAAACTCTTCATTGTAACAAAAATTTTGAATGTTTTGATCTTGGCTCCAAATCTTCTTATTTGACGAAGTTCTTTCAGAACCTTCCTAATTTACTATTTCAATATTTTCAAAGAACTATCTTTCTCAAAAATCGGACTGCAAAGATAAAACACATTTTTTAACTGTGCAATCATTTTTTAATTTTTTTCAGAACATTCGCTTGTTGAAAAAGCGGTTGCAAAGATAAATACATTCATTTCATTTCTGCAAACTTTTTTTCATTTTTTTTTGAAAAAAAATTCTAACCACTAAAAATCAGCTATTTGACTGATCGTTGACAACAAGATTTAAAGAACATTCCCGAAAGGGCTCGCAAAGGTAATTGCCATTTTTTATAAAACAACACTTTTGCAATATATTTTTCATGAAATTCACACCCACCAAGCCTAACACATTGATTATCTGCAATATTAATTTCCAAAATAATTTACATTATTGTGCTTAAGAATTAAAAAACTATCTTTATAGTCTAAATGTGTATTGTATGATTGAGTCGTATAATGAATGTGTAGTAATAATTCCAACTTATAATGAAAAGGAGAACATTGAAGGAATTGTTCGTACTGTTTTTGATCTTGAAAAAGAATTTCACATACTAATTATTGAAGACAATTCTCCTGATGGTACAGCAGACATAGTTAGGTCGCTACAGAAAGAATTTCCAGGCAAACTACATATGGTAGAAAGAAAAGGCAAGCTTGGATTGGGCACAGCCTATATTGCTGGTTTTAAATGGGCACATGAAAACAATTACGAGTTTATCTTTGAAATGGATGCTGACTATTCTCACCCTCCTGAAAAGCTTTTAGATTTATACGATAGATGTAAAAATAAAGGCGCAGACCTTGCAATTGGTTCTAGATACATATCCGGAGTAAATGTTGTAAACTGGCCTATGGGAAGAGTTATTATGTCTTATTACGCTTCTGCGTATGTAAGATTAATTACTGGAATGAAAATACGAGATACAACTGCCGGCTTCAAATGTTATAGAAAAAAGGTTCTTGAAACAATTGACCTAGACAAAATCAGGCTTAAAGGGTATGCCTTCCAGATTGAAATGAAATTTACAACCTGGAAGTTTGGATTTAACATACAAGAAGTTCCCATTATTTTTACAGACAGGAAACATGGCACATCTAAAATGAGTGGTGGAATATTTAATGAAGCGGTTTGGGGCGTCATAAAAATGAAATGGAGAAGCTTCTTTAAGAAATACAACAGAGACAATTCTGATTCAAAATGACATCAACTCTTATTAAAAATGCTTTATTCGTTAACGAAGGCGAAATCAATAACGGAAATATTCTGATTCGTAAAGGCATTATTGAAAAAATCTATAAGTCTGATGAAAAGCCAACAAATGCAGACAACGTAATTGATGCCAAAGGCTTTTATCTTATACCTGGTATTATTGACGATCAAGTACATTTCAGAGAACCCGGTCTCACACATAAAGGAGATATTCAAAGTGAAAGTGCTGCTGCCGTTGCAGGCGGTGTTACTTCATATTTAGAAATGCCAAATACAATTCCGCAGACAACCCGTATTGAAGAATTGAGAAAAAAACATCAAATAGCAGCAAACCATTCATTATGCAATTACTCTTTTTATTTTGGAGCTACTAATGATAACATTGAAGAAATAAAAAAATTAGACACTAAGCAGGTATGTGGTTTAAAAGTTTTTATGGGGTCATCTACAGGAAACATGCTGGTGGATAATATTGGCGCTCTAGAAATGATATTTGCTGAATCCCCTGTGTTAATTGCAACACATTGCGAAGATGAAAACATAATAAAGAAGAATCATGCATACTATTACAATAAGTATGGAGACTTTTTACCTTTCAAATATCATCCATTAATTCGCAGTGCTGAGGCTTGTTACAAATCGAGTGAGTTGGCAGTAAAGCTGGCACACAAGTACAACTCAAGACTACATGTTTTACACTTGAGTACAGCAAGAGAAACAGAACTTTTTGAATCTTCTCAAAATGTAAAGGACAAAAGAATTACAGCTGAAATTTGCGTTCATCATTTATGGTTCAATGATTCTGATTATGAAAAATACGGTGCCAGAATTAAATGGAATCCTGCAGTTAAAAGCAAAGAAGATCAAGACGGTTTACTTCAAGCACTGTTGAACAATAAAATTGACATTATTGCCACGGACCATGCGCCGCATACACTGAAAGAGAAAAACAACAGTTACTTTAATTGTCCTTCAGGAGGTCCACTTGTACAACACTCTCTAGTTGCAATGCTGGAAATGTGGCACCAAGGAAAAATCAAACTTGAAAACATTGTAACCAAAATGTGCCACAACCCTGCAAAATTGTTTTCCATTGAAAACAGAGGGTTCATAAAAGAGGGTTACGCTGCTGATCTGGTCATCTTTAATCCGAATGATGAATGGGAAGTTAATCAAAACAATATACTGTACAAATGCAAATGGTCTCCATTTGAAGGTCAAAAATTCAAATCAAAAGTAACCCACACATTTGTAAATGGCAATCTGGTATTCAACAACAACAATATCAACACCAAATTCCATGGTAAAGCATTAACCTTTAAACATTAATATTATGAAAACAACATGGCTTTATTCCTTCATTTTTCTTTTATTTCTAACTGGCTGTTCAAATTGCCCTGATTGTCCAGAATGCCCAGAAAAACAAGAATCCACAGAAAATACTGTTAAGCAAGATTTAAATCAGGGTATTCCTGCACCACAGGGAGAAACCATATTGATTGCAGATACTATCACCTATGATGTTACAATCATGAGCAATGACAACGATGATGAATACATTCAGGAGTGCTTAAAAAACACAAAACCTGCAGAAATGATTGATTTTATCTTTGATCAGGTATACAAGGGCAAAATAATAGCCTACAGTGTGCTCACAGGAGCTCCTTTATCAATAGATGAAGTTAAAGAAATTGAAGCACGCGAAGATTTTAGCAGAACACTAATTGGAAGATGTCAGTTCGTAGAAACATGGACTCTAGACAAAGAGAATTTCAGTTTCCACAAAGAAGTTCATGAAATGCTTATAGCTTATGAAAAACTTAATGATCAGGCTGAAGTAATTGGTTATACAGCTGCATTCAAAATTAAATTCAAAGAGTTAAAAAATGCAGACGCAGTTTAAGATATTAATTGTTGACCAACTGCACAGTTACATCACTAAGTCTTTAATTAAAAAAGGCTTCAATGTTTGTTATAAACCTCATTTAAAAAAAAATGAGGTTTTTCCTTTG
>PKSZ01000714.1:3774-4134 GCA_002869425.1 Marinilabiliales bacterium | reverse complement strand
TTCTTATCAAAATGCATCACCTGAGAGATTTCAGATTCTGTTTCATTTCTGGCACCGGCATAAGTCATTGCCAAAGCCGAACTGATACTAAAGGGAGAAATAACCTGGTTTCCTTCTGTTTGACTTACTCTTTTGAATAAATCAAATGAAAATTCATTATTTCCTATAGATGAAGTAGTTTGTGCTTTTGAAACATTCATTATTAAAGCCAGAATTAAAAAAATAATTAATCGTCTCATTTTCAATAACTTTATTTTTTGAAAATCAAAAGTCACCAGCTCAAAGATTTACTATTTTGAAATCCAGCAACTATTCGTGTAAAGTTATTCATTAAATTGTACCTTCAAAAAATATAAGACA
>PKSZ01000714.1:0-3741 GCA_002869425.1 Marinilabiliales bacterium | reverse complement strand
ATTTCATATGAAAATTTCTCTGGTACAGTTTAAACCAACGCTCTGCAATCCGCTTAAAAATGCAAAAAAAATAAATGCATTGATCAAGGAATCAGAACACGCTGACTTATATATTTTACCTGAACTATGCAACTCAGGATATAATTTCTCCAATAGAAAAGAAGCGATGAGCTCATCAAGCCAGGCAGATAAACATAACATATTTATCAAGTCGTTGGTTGAAATTTCGAAAACAAAAAATTGTGGAATTGTTTGTGGGATAAATGAAAGGGACAAGGATAAATTATTTAATTCAGCAGTCCTGATAAGCAAAATGGGAATAGTAGGAAAATACAGAAAGGTACATTTGTTCAGGAATGAAAAAACCATATTTGAACCTGGAGACCTTGGTTTTCCGGTTTTTAAATTCATGGATGCACAAATTGGGATGCTGGTTTGCTTTGACTGGATGTTTCCTGAAGCATGGAGAATACTAAGCATGAAAGGCGCAGACCTAATTTGCCATCCTTCAAATCTCGTTTTACCAGGATATGCTCAAAAATCATTACCTGCGCATGCAATGAACAACGGGATATTTATTGCAACAGCCAACCGAATTGGCATCGAAAAAGAACTGAAATTTACAGGAAGGTCTGTTCTTGTTAACCCAAAAGGCGAATTTATATTAGAAGGAAGCTTGGATTCTGAACAAATCCTTTCTGCTGAAATTCAACCCGAATCTTCGAGGAACAAATATATAACACCTGAGAATCACATTTTTGAAGATAGAAAGATTAATGCTTACAAGGAATTACTTAATTAAGCATTTTTTTTGTAAATTCGTATATCACGATTTTAAACAAATAATTAATGAAAATATCAATCCCTGTATATGTCCTGATGTTTTTAATTGCATTCTATTCTTGCCAAAAAGATGATTATGAATACAGACCACATGATGGATCCAACAGATATACAGACACAAGCGATGACAATACAAATGATAATCCACTGGCATGGACACAGGCAGAAATTGACAGCATAATTTCGGGTGCCAACAACAGTATGATGCGCGTTTTTATTGTAGACAACTATGAAGATTCTATTATTCTCAGAAAACCCAGCATTGATGTTATTCCTGATCAAAACGATACAATTTTGGATAAACTAATTGACAGAATGTATGCTACGGTTAACGATCCCAACAACCCTGGTGTTGGAATTGCAGCGCCACAAGTAGGCATCAACAGGAAAATTATTTGGGTTGAAAGGCAAGATAAAACAGGCAGCCCTTTTGAGGTTTACCTAAATCCTAAAATTGTACAAGTTTCTGCGGTTACAAATTCACAACAGGAGGGTTGTTTATCTATACCCAATCCTACAATTAGTGGAAATGTTGAACGGCCATGGTCCATTTATCTTGAATATACAACACCCGATGGAACAGACACATCTGAAGTAATAATGCATCAGTACGTTTCCCGCATTTTTCAACACGAAATTGATCACCTTTATGGTATTTTTTATACCGATCATATAGATACCAGCAAAAATCAAAAAATCCTTGATAAGCTGGAGCAATATACCAATTACGAAACAGGTAGTTTTTAATATTAACTTAATACCAGCAAACTATGGGATTATGGAACAAAGTTAAAGGCGAATTTATTGACATTATTGAATGGACAGATTCGTCGAACGATACAATGGTTTATCGTTTTGAAAGACACAACAACGAAATAAAAAACGGAGCAAAGCTTACTGTTCGTGAAAGCCAAGTAGCCGTTTTTATCAACGAAGGCCAGCTGGCTGACGTTTTCACTCCAGGAATGTACACCCTGGAAACAGAAAATCTCCCGGTTTTATCAACATTAAAAGGCTGGAAACATGGATTTAACAGCCCATTCAAAGCCGAAGTCTATTTTGTTAACACTAAACAATTTACAGATCAAAAATGGGGAACACCCAACCCTGTAATGTTGCGTGATCCCGAATTTGGACCGATAAGAATCAGGGCAAATGGGAACTACGCTCTTAGAGTAAAAGATGCTCCCACATTCATAAAAGAGATTGTTGGTACAGATGGTGATTTTACTACAGATGAAGTAACAAACCAATTGCGGAATATTATTGTAACACGATTTACAGATGCCATTGCAGAAAGTAAGATTCCAGTTTTGGATATGGCCTCAAATTATGATGAAGTTTCAGCATTCTGTGATAATAAAATAAAACCGGAATTTACAGAATACGGTATTGAACTTACCAAATTCCTTATTGCCAGCATAACGCTACCACCAAATGTTGAAGAAGCATTAGATAAAAGAAGCAGCATGGGTATTATTGGTGATATGAACAAATATACCCAATACCAAACTGCAGAAGCCATTGGCGATGCAGCCAACAATCCTGCCGGAGGCGGTATGGGTGAAGGAATGGGAATGGGAATGGGCTTTGCCATGGCCGGAAAAATGATGGATGGTATGAATCCACAAAACCAGCAACAGCAACAAGGACAACAACAGCAACAAGCAGGTGGTGCACCACCCCCAATTCCGGGACAAGTTAAATTCTACCTTGCAGTAAATGGTCAGCAACAAGGACCATATGATATCCCTGCCCTGAAACAAATGGTTCAATCTGGTCAGCTAACAAAAGACACACTAGTTTGGAAAGAAGGAATGGCCAACTGGATAGCAGCAGGTCAGGTACAGGAAATGTCACAGGTATTTGGAGCCGTACCGCCACCGGTACCACCTCCACCACCAACACCTGGTCAATAATATAAAAAAAGCTGCCCGAAAGAGCAGCTTTTTTTATTACATTTTGTATTTCATCCTGCTAGACTAATCTTTTTAAGCAGCTTAGCATCCACTACTTCAATTCCTGATTTCACCATTTTTATCAAACCATCCTGTTTAAAATCAGATAATACTCTAACAGCACTTTCTGTTGACATTCCTGCCATTTCTGCAATATCTTTCCTGGAAATTCCCGAACTGATAAAACTGCTGTTAAAAACCTCTTCGCTAAGATAAACAAGCACCTGGGCAATTCGTCCCTGAGTCTGCTTTCCTGCAAGTGTAGACAATTGATCGTACAAGTGTTCAATGCTACTGCAATACCATTCCATCACTATTTCTGCAAAAGGCTTATTACCCGCTACAATCTTTTTGAAAAGTCCTTTTTCAATCAAACACACACTAGTATTGGTTAATGCTGTTGCAGAGAAATGATAATAGCCTGTACCAAATAATTCAGACAAACCAATAAAGGCATAGGGTTTGGTAATCTTAAAATTATAACTTTTTTCCCTGTAATCCTCTATAGCCGCTTTAACCAAACCTTCATTCAGCAACATAATATAAGTAGCAAATGAGCCTTGTTTACATATTGTTTCTCCCTTCTTAAAACGAAGACTAACCCTGGTAATTTCTCCGATTTCTTCTTCGCTTAAATATTGTTTTTGCAACCAACCGGTTAAGCCATCCTCTATAGTCTCTGCCTTATCAGATGATTCCTTCTGCATCTCTGCAACCGCCTCTTTCATCTTTTGGTACGCAATAAAACTACTAAGCTTATTTGCGATAGTATTCAATAACTTTTGTTCTTCCGGAAGAAATATCCGTTTTCTCTCTAACTTAACTGGTTTTATATAACAAATATTGATTTCTCCTACAATCTCATTCTCCACCTCAAGCTTTGCATTTTGCCTGAGTAAAGTCCTTTTGTAATTATCACTTGAATAAGTTTGTTCTTGAT
>PKSZ01000463.1 GCA_002869425.1 Marinilabiliales bacterium | reverse complement strand
TTTCATTAGGCCCTTCCTGTGAACCGCCACAAGAATTAACCAAAATATCTGTTATTTCAAAACAAGTTGTGATAGGAGGTGTTGAAATTGGTGCTGTACAACCGTTGTCATCTGTAACTGTTACGGTGTAGATACCGGCACAAAGTCCTGATATATCCTGGGTCAGGTCATTATTGCTCCATTCAAAATCATAGGGAGCTGTTCCACCATTAACATCCACTGTAGCAGTACCATCGCAATCTCCATTACAGTCTAATTGAGTTGTACTTACTGCAATTACCATAGGATCTGGACTTACCACATCTGTTGAAACCACAAATTCACAATTGTTATTATCCGTAATGGTTGCTGTATATGTTCCGGCACAAAGTCCTGATGCTGTTGCAGATGCTTGTGAGGAAGGATCATCCCAGCTATATGAATAAGGAGAAGTTCCACCTGAAGGACTGGCAGTAGCTGTACCATCACAGGCTCCGTAACATGTTTCGTCTGTAGCTGATACAGTACTACTTAGTGCAGTAGCTGGTTCAGTAATTACAACACTGGTTGTAGCTTCACAGTTGTTATCATCGGTTACTGTAACGGTATATGTTCCTGCACATAAGCCAGAAACAGAGGCTGTATTGCCAGCACCTCCACTCCATGCATATGTAAATGAACCAGTTCCCCCAGAAACAACAGAAACTGTAGCAGTACCTGTGCATTCTCCTGCACAGTTCACATTGGTTCTACTGGCAGAAAGAACGATTGGATCAGGATCTGTTAAAGTAACAGAGCTTGTTCCTGTACATAAGTTTGCATCTGTAATGGTAACTGTATATGTTCCATCTTCAAGATCAGAATAGGTTGCAGTACCATCGCCAGTATATCCGCTTGGAGACCAGTTGTAGCCATAAGGTGAGGAACCAGTTATTACAGATGCTGTTGCTGATCCTGTTGCTGTTCCCGGACATAAAGGATCAGATGCAGTAATGTTTGCAGTAACTTCAGGGAATATGGTTACATCGACGCTATAATCATCAAAACAAGCTCCATCATTTACTGTTAAAGTAACTGTATATGTTCCTGCACTAGGATAAGTATAAGTAGGTTCAAATTCAGTGGAAGTTGAACCATCTCCGAAATCCCAGGAATAAGTTGCAAGCGCACTTGCGGTACTTGTATTATCAAAAATGTAGGTTGTGGCTGGGTTTAAGCAGCTGTTGGACAGTCCAGTGTACATAGCTGTAACTCCTGTTGAAGGATCAACAACAAATGAATCTGTTATGGTACATCCGCTATCGTCTGTAACTGTAACAGTATAAGTACCTGCTGCAACAGGATTTATTGAATTGGTAAGACCATTTTGGTTTAAGGTACTTGAACCATTAGACCATACGTAGTCGTATTTTAGAGTGCTGGCAGTTATTGTTGCCGTAGCTGTACCGTTATCCAGACCACAAGTTGTTGGAATACCTGACATAGTCAATGTCATTCCAGGAGGGTCAACGATTGTAACAGAAGCGTATCCTTCACAACCATTATTATCAACTACCGTAACATCGTAAGTTCCAGCTGTAAGACCTGAAAGAGTATTTGAATTTGAATTCTGGTTTGCAACTGTTGTTCCATCAGACCAAATGTAATCGTATTTTGGAGTACCTCCTGCATCAACAGTAACAGTAGCTGTTGCATTATCGTAGCCTGCGCAAGTTGGAGGAGTGCTTGTAATGCTCAATGTTAGACCTGTTACAACAACAGAAATAGTTGTATCGTACGAACAACCATAGTCATCAGTTACTGTATAGGTATAATCGTGCGTTCCAATGGTTGTTGGAGTAACTGTGTAGTTATCACCTGTTGGTGCAACTACGTCAGGTCCAGACCATTCACCAGCTGAAGAGTAGTTAGGAACAAAGCCCCAGGGAGAAGGAATAATTGCAGGATCGAAATCAATACCCCAACTAAATATATAACCATTGTCTGAAGAAAGGTTGTCAGTTACATGGATGGTCCAGTCTCCGTTGAGTTCACAACCAAGAAGATCGGCCCAGTTACCCTTAATTTCATAGGTGTCTGCAGGAATATATACGTGACTTGTGTAATCGTTTCCTGCGTTATCAGTGTAAGTATTTGTATATCCTGCTGCGGCTGCATCATCCCATGTTCCGTTGTGGGATGAAGGAGAGAAACAGTAATCATAACCGGTACCTTGGGTAAGGTCGCCATCGACGTCAACGGGTTCACCCAGAAATTCACTATCAAGGTTATCCAGAGATGAATAGATTATCAAATCTACTGTTTCGCCTGTAGGACATTCAAGTGAAATACTTAAGTCACCAACATAGGAGTGTTCCAGGTTCAAACAAACGTCCATCAGGTCTGCAACATTATCTAATGTTTGACCTGGTGAAAAAATATTGTAGGTTGCTGATGTTGAATATGAAACACCACTACCATCCGGCAAGAAAGTCGTTCCAGCAATTATTTGTTGAGCAGTTTGTTCCCAAGGAGTTGGTGTGATAACTCCAGAAAGGTCAACTGTTTGACCAAGACAGATAGGTGTAGGAATTGCTGTTGTACCTACAAAGCTAGGGGTTGTAGAAACCCGTACTCTTTGTCCAATCTGGTTTGTATTGTAACAACCGTTCACATCGATAACAGTCAGGTCGATATCATAACCACCTTCATCGGGAAAAGTTACAGTAACCGATGAACCAGAATAGGTTGTACCATCAATATCCCATTCAAAAGTTGAAGTAGCATCTGATTGAGTATAGTAAGTTCCATTGTCGGGATATGATCCACTTCCATTAAATGTGTATGTATCGCCCTGACATAAGTCAATGTATGCATTTCCAGTGGATTCTGCCTGAACTAGTTGACAAGGATATGTACAATTGATATCAGCAGACCAACCATTGTTATCAGCATCGGTGGCATCTGAATGAAATTCAAATGTTAAACAACCAGATGTATTGGTTTGCGTTGCCTGCACTATTCCAGCTACTGGCACATCATTATCCCAGCAGCCTAAAGTTGTTGCATTTACATTATCACCGTCATAAATACAAAGATAGTCATAGCCACCTTCCACGTCAAAATCAGTAAAGTCCATTTGCATTAGGTAACCGGGTTGATCCGGGCAATAAACATACACCTGATGATCACAAGCTGGATATGAACTGTTATTTCCTCCGCCTCCGGGGTCTGTGAAAGTTCCTGAACATGTGTTAACAACAGTTACAGGTGTTGTATTTATGTCAATATCAAAAGGAGTACAATCAGGAGTAGGATAGGTTGAAACAGCAAAATAGTAGGTTGTGCCTGCTTCCAAAAGCTCTCCACAAAATGATGGATTTCCTGCACTTGACGTTCCTCCGCCAATACAATTTGTATTTGGATCATCGGGGCAACCGTCGAAAACCAGTATTCCTGTATATGTGTCTGTATTTGTAAGATCAATAGAGACTATTTCATCTGAAGTTGGCGTATATTCATAAATATAATCTTCTCCATTTAGGTATGAGCTACCGCATGCATCTGCGCTGGAGTAGTCATCGCCATGTCCGCAAGTAGTGTTTGAAGAGGAAAAGGGTAAACTTGATATAACTTCCGGTGAGTTACAATCGTCTCCTACGCCGCAAGCAGGACAAGGTCCACCACAGTCGACACCTGTTTCACCCTGGTTTTGAATACCATCTGTACAAGTAGGGGCAACTTGTGTTAGGGTAAGCGTAAAGTTGTTGATACAGTCAGGAGTAGGATATGTA
>PKSZ01000597.1 GCA_002869425.1 Marinilabiliales bacterium | reverse complement strand
TATTATCAACACCAACAAATAACAATCTGGAATGTGATCCTGAGATTAACAAAGGAATCAACATAATAAGTAACGCAGGTAATATAAAAGTTCTATTCATATGGACTTATCTAAATCAAAGATAATAAATTTCCAAAAAAAAGCATAGTTATTAAAGGTGTAAACAAAAAAAAGACAGAAACAATCTGTCTTTTTTAACAAATGAAGTACTATGCCAATGAAACTAGTTTTTTGTTAAACAAATGTTTTTTTCTTCGATCAAGCGACGAAGATTAATCAAAGCATAACGCATTCTTCCCAATGCTGTATTTATACTTACATTGGTCTGCTCTGCAATTTCTTTAAAACTTAAGCCCACAAAATGTCTCAAAACAACAACCTCTTTCTGATCATCTGGTAAATAATCTATTAATTTTCGTACATCCTGTGTTATTTGATCCATTACAATATCTTCCTCAAAAGACTCATCAGCTAATTTTCTGGAATTAAAAATTTCCATCTCACCTTCATCATTGGACAAAGTCTGAAAATTCTTTTCTTTCCTGTAATGATCAATGATTAAATTATGTGCGATACGAGTTATCCATGAAGCAAGCCGACCTTCATCTTTATATTTTCCAGCTTTCAATGATTGAATAACTTTAATAAAAGTATCCTGAAAAATATCCTCAGCCAGATGCTGATTTTTTACATTAAAATAAATATAAGTGTAGATTCTGTCCTTGTAGCGGTTGATCAACTGCTCAATACTTTTCTGGTCGCCGAGAATGAACTGCTTAACAAGCTCATTATCCGAACAATTTCGAGTTTGCATAATGCCTCCAATTTTGGTTCGAGAGTAGAGCTTTATTCTATATTAGTTCCTCCTATTGCTTTAGTTAGTATTATAACGCAGTTATTTATTTTTTATTGCTTAATTTCGCAAAACTTAATATCAAGTATCAAATTACATGCCAAACAAAACGATTTGCAAAGATAATATTTTTATNAAGGAGCAATAGTTCATAATCTAAAAAATATTAATCTTACAATCCCCAGAGATAAATTTATCGTCATCACAGGATTGTCGGGTTCAGGAAAATCAACACTAGCATTTAATACTCTTTATGCTGAGGGTCAAAGAAGATATATTGAAAGCTTATCCTCATATGCCCGCCAATTCCTTGGAAAAGTAACAAAACCAGATGTAGACTTGATCCAGGGTATTCCTCCTGCTATAGCTATTGAGCAAAAAGTAAATACCCAAAATCCCCGATCTACAGTTGGTACTTCAACAGAAGTATACGACTATTTAAAAATTTTGTTTGCAAGGATTGGAAAAACATTTGATCCTGAATCTGGAGAAATGGTTGTAAAATATACAATTGATTCAATTAACAAAGAGATTATATCCAAGTATCCCAATGAAAAAATTCTCATTTTGTATAAAATATAAGACAATAATCTCACAAAAGAGAATTTGGCACTACTTCTTCAACAAGGTTACACAAAAATTTTAGCAGATAATAAACAAATAAAAATTGAATCATTCATTAAGGAAAACACTGCCATTAACTATAAGGAAATTTATACCATAATTGACCGAATTGTTGTTAAAAGTGATAAGGAAACCGAAAGCAGATCTGCCGATTCAATAGAACATGCCTTGTATGAAGGTATGGGAACCTGCTACATCTTTCTACCAGATAAAAAAGAAATTAAAAGGTACAGCACAAACTTTGAATATCAGGGAAAAAGCTTTGAGGAACCCAACATACATATGTTCAGTTTCAATAGCCCATTAGGAGCCTGCCCTCTTTGTGAGGGTTATGGACAAACCATTGGTATAGATGAAGATCTCGTTATCCCTAATAAAAACCTTAGCATATATGAAGGAGCGATTGCCCCCTGGAAAGGTGAGAAAATGGGAAAATGGCTGGACAAACTGATATATAATGCCGAGCATTTTAATTTCCCGATTCACAAACCATATTATAAGCTTACAGAGGGTGAGCAAAAACTATTATGGTCGGGCAATAAATATTTTAAAGGTCTAAATTCTTTCTTTACAATGCTGGAAAATGACAGCTATAAAATCCAATATCGTGTAATGTTAGCCAGGTATAGAGGTAAGACTTTATGCCCTGCCTGTAAAGGAAGCAGACTAAAACCAGAAGCCAATTATATTAAGATTAATAATCATTCTCTACCTGAATTGGTTTTAATGCCAATTAAAGAACTTCACCAATTTTTTATAAGCCTTAAACTTAATGATGATGAAACTATAATTGCCAAAAGATTATTGATAGAAATCAACAACAGGCTTCAATATCTTATGGATGTAGGGCTAAGTTATCTTACCCTTAACAGAAAATCATCTACATTATCAGGCGGAGAGTCTCAAAGA
Organism: Marinilabiliales bacterium; assembly: GCA_002869425.1. Lineage (GTDB taxonomy): Bacteria > Bacteroidota > Bacteroidia > Bacteroidales > BM523 > BM523. Next base: position 2,356 of record PKSZ01000597.1, on the reverse strand, counting down.
TTAAACCTAACTACTTCATTGGGAAGTAGCCTTGTCGGTTCATTATACATTTTGGATGAACCAAGCATAGGATTGCATGGACGAGATACTGACAGACTGATTTCTGTATTACAAAGGCTTAATAAGATAGGAAACTCTGTATTGGTTGTAGAGCATGACGAAGAAATTATTAAAGCAAGTGATGAGATAATAGATCTTGGCCCCGGAGCTGGAAGACTTGGTGGTGAAATTGTATACCAAGGGAACATAAATAAACTAAGCAATGAAACAATTACTAAGTGCAATTCTATAACGGCACAATACCTATATGGCAAAAAAAACATCCCGGTTCCCGAAAGACGAAGAAATTGGAATCAATACATTGAATTGACAGGTGTTAGGGAAAATAATTTAAAAAATATAGATATTCAAATACCATTACATGTATTCACCTGTGTTACTGGAGTTAGTGGTTCAGGAAAATCATCTCTAATAAAAAATGTTTTATATCCAGGTTTAAAAAAAATAATGGGAGAATATGCCGGAAAAACCGGTAAACATGCCAATATTTCTGGTGATTACAGAACCGTTACAGATATAGAATTTGTTGATCAGAACCCCATTGGAAGATCCAGCAGATCAAATCCTGCAACTTACTTAAAAGCGTATGATGAAATAAGAAAGCTCTATGCAAGTCAGCAGGCATCAAAAATAAACAATTATAAAGCATCGCATTTTTCCTTTAACATTGATGGTGGCCGTTGTGAAGAATGTCAGGGAGAAGGAATTATTAAAGTTGAAATGCAATTTATGGCAGATGTTGAACTTGTTTGTGAAAGTTGCAAAGGAAGAAGATTTAAAGACGACATACTTGAAGTTGAATATGAAGGAAAAAACATATATGACATCCTTGAATTAACTGTAGATGAAGCTATTGAATTTTTCTCTCAAAAGGAAGGAACAACAGAAAGAAGAATTATCAATAAAATTAAACCCCTGCAGGATGTTGGTCTTGGCTATGTGAAACTAGGTCAATCTTCCAGCACATTAAGCGGAGGGGAAAGCCAGCGGGTTAAATTGGCATTTTTTCTAAGCAAAGAAAAAACAAATCATACAATGTTTGTTTTTGATGAACCTACTACAGGACTTCACTTCGATGATATCAATAAGTTAATTGCTTCCTTTAATGCGCTAATTGCAAGAGGACATACAATATTGGTAATTGAACATCATCCTGATGTTATCAAATCAAGCGATTGGATTATTGATCTTGGTCCGGAAGGAGGAAACAATGGCGGATATGTTGTATTTACGGGAACACCTGAGAATATAATTAAAGAAGATAAATCTTACACAGGTAAGTATCTTAAGGAAAAATTAGGATAAAAAAAAGAGGCTAAATTTACATTTAGCCTCCATTCAAATCTCTCATATATGAATTATTCAAACTGGTTCTCAACGTTCATAAAACCAATCAGAACAGCAACGCATCCACTTGCGATTTCATCACTTAATTCGTCGGCTGTTTGAACCTGAATGGCAATGATCAATTGCTGACTAGCTTCTAATTTAAAATCCCAGGTCTTTGAGTAATCATTATCAGTATTGCTATACAAAACATTACGTTCAGCATCCAATACCTGAAATTCAACATTAGGGATATCCTCTGCACCACAAACTGCTATTCTGTATTCCTGACCTGAATAAAAAGTCTTAAATAATTCTGCAGTTTCACCTTCAGAAAGAACTGTTGCATTGTAAATACCATCGTGTACGTAAGGTTCTAAAATACTTTTACATATCTTTTTTGCGAAAGATTTACATTGCGCATTACTTACTACCGGTGACAAAGCAATAAACGATAAAAGTATTGTGGCAATTAATATTCTTTTCATAACGATTCTGTTATTTATTAACTAACAATTTTTGTTCTAAATTCATCTGTCTTCACGCAAAGTTCTTCAAAAACCTCAGGACTTATTGAAGACTCAGTATTTGATTTTATGATTGTCTTTCCGCTTTCAGCATCTGTTTCTGCAACGATATCTGAAGAAGCCACCTGAATTTTATCATAAATCGCTTTGATTGCTCTTAACTCAGGAAGTAGTGAAGAAACATTCTCATCATTATCTTCATACTCTTCCAAAAGGCTAATTAACGTTGCCAAAGATAATCTCTGATGAACGATACGATCAATAATCTCGCTATTTTGATCAGTTGCACGTGCAATCTTTGTTGCAATATACAAACCTTCAACCCAACCTCCAACAAGAATGATTGCAGCTGTTTCTGCACGATCGTTCTCTTTGAGGAATGAGTTTGAATTCATAAATGTTTCAGAGATAATCTCCATCAGGGAGTCACGATTGTTTACGTT
>PKSZ01000705.1 GCA_002869425.1 Marinilabiliales bacterium | reverse complement strand
CCTAATTCCGGATTGATAACAGTTTCGGCAACTTCATCGTAAGTAAGCTGCCATTTATCCAATTGAGAAGGTGTCTTCAATACTACATCCCTCGTAAAAAAGTTCATCTTTAAATATGGAAATTCACTGGCATCTACATAATCATCAAGATTGGTAATATCCGGCAAGGAGTACTCCAGATCATCAATGATTGTTGATTCTGAACCATCACTTCTTATTCCAACCAGATCAAGCAATACTTCATCGTCTGTTGGTGTTTCCTGTGCATTTTGTCTCCAATGCAAAGTATTCCATTGCGTGGAAGGACCAGCGATTTCTGAACCAATATCTCCATAACTGTAACTCCTCGGGAGATCATAATGCAGCTCAATAATGTCTGTTGGAGAACCTCCGATCACCTCTCTTACTTCATCTGATCCTTTTTTGCAAAAGAAAATATATGGATTGTCATCAGGAACACTTGTAATGTTAATGGGTACGGTTACCATATCCTCAAACACCTGGAATATTGGTGCTTCCCAGCTAGCGAAATCAGCAGATATAAATGTGTACATAAGTACGTAGTTTCCATCGGGCACTACATAATCAAAGAAATATTTCATGGACAAACTACTGCTTGGATTGGAAACAAAAGCAAAGAAATATTCAGGTTTTCCATTGCATGAAGGATAATTGTGATGACCATATGCCCCCCGATCAGATTTCCATGGAATTAAGGTTAGGGAATCCAGCACAACCACATTCATTTGATGCCAGGCATTGCAACTCGACCTCCCTGTAATACCCATTACCGTGAAATATGTATCAAACCATTCTGCATCGCCATATGCAGAACCAACATCCCGTACATGAAGCTCTTCGGTTGTATTTATAAAATCGAAAGTTCTGTTTGTCCGATTATGATCAATAAATTCATAAGAATCATTCTTAAACTGAAAAAAGTGATCCTGTGACCATCCTGTTTTCCCTTCTATGTATATAAATGAACTTTCGTTCCAGCTATAATTATCTCCAGGTGCAGGCTGCATAGCCACTCTCCAAAAATATACTGTATTATCTTCTAACTGAAAAGGAACCTCCCATTCCGCAACTCCTCCGGAAAAACTAATATTAGATTCAGATAATGGATTTGTAAATAAATCCGTTGTGTCAATTTGAAAAACACAAGATTGTTCTCCGGCAAAAAAATCAGACGAAGAAGCTTTTAAAGTTACCGTATCATCTGGCCAAATTGCATATTTGTATGGATAAATCGGAACCAGATCATCAGAGCTTATCAAAAAATTAATTTCAAGTTGATTGTTGCTTTCAAAATATTCTGTAATGGTATCATTATAATCTACAAATATGTCTAATTGATTTATACCCACACCATTTACCCTGTCAACAGGCAATGTAAGTTCAAGCGTATCTTTATAGTACAAGGATTGAAGTTGAAAATACATAGTTTCTGTTGTTCCATTGGGATATTTCCTGTCAACTTTAACATGAAATGGATTCTGAACAACTTTTGCTGTATTTGTGATCACCACTTGAATGGCAAAACTATCTATTTCAGTTGTAATATTTGCCGGTGTGAACAGAACATCCTGTTGCTTTATCGTAAGATCCGGCAATTGAAACGAATTTAACTTAACGGATGGATCTCCATGAAAAACAAACTCCAGAATTGCATTGTCCACTGATTTATTACCGCCTTTACTGGGTTGCAACTCTCTAATGGTTGCCTGTATCATTTGCCCTACACTTCTTCCATAATTCTTATATGCAAAGTTCTTATAAAACTCCTGTGAATAAAGATTCAGGTCTCCATCATTACTTTCTCCCGTTGAGGCTAAAAATCCAATACTCCCTCTTTCATGAAACACCCATTCTTCGCTAATTCCCTCATAGGTTAGAAAAATATCGCCAACAAGACAAGAATTAGCAAGAATTAAAGGAAAAGCAGAATGATTCTGAAAAGATGCCTGGTGATCTATATTCTGATCAAACCCAACATTTGCTGCACCATGACCAAAGAACGTCATTAATGTAATTCCCTGATTAATAAGCTCCCTTATACTTTCCGTTGTGTTAATCTCAATTGGATCGGAACTGGTTCTAAGGTATGTTGAAACAAATCCACCAAAAAGCGTATCTTCTGCAATCTCTTCATAATTGGAAAGATACCCAGCAAATGTCTGCTGCTCCTGTGTATCATAACCTCCACCCAGATGGATAATATTTTTCATCCACTCTTCTGGCTCATTTGCCTCGTGAATTTGTACTTTATTCAGATAATTATATACCTCATCATTGTTCCATGCACTGAGCCTACCCACAGGTATCACAGGTTCCAAACCTGACCCGTTAATTCCCGCTGTAAGGAGAATATCGCTAGACTCACCCATGCTGGGGATCATATTGTATTTATACCAATAAGAATTAAACCTTGTAGCTGTAAGCCTGATTCCTTTACCAATAATGAATAGATGTTCAGGAATAGTATCGGAAACAGATATCAGATATCGAACAAAATTTTTAATTGCCAGCGGATGTTTATTTATTCCATATGAAAACTGATTGTACAAATCATCGATATCCACCAACAAAACATTACTGCCTGTTGTAATTCTGTAATTACGATAATCTTCGGCACTATTCCACAACAACTTATGCGAAATAATGATGAAATCTGAATTCAATCCATTTACAGAATAATCTGGAACCTCAACCTTTTTAAGAATGTTTACCTGGATTACTGAATCCTTATTTAAAAATGTAATATTCAAATCACCACTGGTTCCTGTAATCACTCCTTTGTAACTATCATCGACCTCTGATAACAGTATTCTTTTATAATTGGAATGATCATAAATACAGTATTGCGGACCTGCATTCAAGCCTGTCAGGATAACAGTTTTCTTACCCATAAACTGTGGAACAGTAAAATCTTCATTCGAATACGATGTGAAATCAAGATTATGCGGATAAACCATCCGTATATATGCAACAGCATTATTATCTGCATCTTGCTGAAGATCATTCACCGACTGGTATCGAATAGTATTGGAACTCTGCAGAATACTTAAAGGTATAGACAAACCTTTTCTCATGGGTCCGAAAGAGTAGTACACAGTATCAATAACCATCTGATTATTAACAGATATCACCACATGATGATTGATATTACTGGTAACGGAAACACCGGAAACACTTGTTTCAAAATAAACATTTCCCAGATTGCTCAGGTTACCTGTTGTTAAAGAGAAATTTCTACTGGCACCCTTAGGTATAGAATTAGAGGTCCATCCTTCACCATTATTAAACTGGGGATCCTGATCACCTGTTCTGTTATAACGTTCGGCAATATTATACTGAACCGTCCTGTTACAATATTCCAATTCGGAATAAGCATTAAAACCATTATCAGTTTCATTGGTATAACGCAAAGGATCTGTTGTAATACTCCAGGTTAAAAAATATGAAGCTGTATCATTAAACAAACTATAATAAGGATTTAAATGTCCGGCCGGATATTCATACAGTATTTTATCCGTTTTTCCATCATTTTTTTTACCCATAAACTCTATATATTCAAGGTTTCCCAAATTATCATATTTTTCATAAATGGGAATTTCTTCTCCATTATGAAATATCTGAATGCGCTGCACCGTAATATCTGTAAGAGGAACACCTGCACCCAACATAACAGAACGACTTATGCGATGCATCCCATTTTTATTAACCTGCAACTTGTAATACTCTTGGTTCTGATAATCAAT
>PKSZ01000227.1 GCA_002869425.1 Marinilabiliales bacterium | reverse complement strand
TCCATTATGTAATTTGAGGAAATATGTAACTCTTCAAGCTTTGTTAAGGTCCCGATTTCTGAAGGCAACTCGCTAAGGAAATTGGAATTTATATACAGAGCTTTTAAGTTTTTAAAATTGAGAATTTCCATTGGAAATTTTTGTAGCCCGGAGTTATCCAGATCTAATATCTCAACGCTTTCTGGATTTCTAGATGCTTCATCAATTGAGTAGTACTTTTTTTGGTCGCTGTATGCGAGGATTGAATGCAGCAATAAGCTTAACAAAAGAAATATGGTGAGATACCTATTCATTAAATATCAAGCTCTTTAAGGTAACGATAGTAATTTGCTCTCGAAATTTTTAGTATTTCACAAATTTCTTCTGCTTTTCCTTTTTCAGACTGGGATTTAGCTTTTAGAATAGCAGATTTTTTTGCCTGGCGTATGGCTGCTTCCATTGTATTGTCATTGGGAATGGAGTCTCCATGTATGGTTGCACTGGCAAAATCATCTATCCCAATTGAGTTCCCACCACTGTTCATAATGGCGTTATATACCATATTTTTCAATTCCCTTACATTGCCCGGGAAAGGGTGTCTTCTTAGAAAGTTCATGGCATCTTCATCAACTTCGGGGGGAAGAATATTGTATTTTTCTGCAAAAGTGTTTGCGAAATGTTCAACTAGTGGTGTAATGTCTTCTGTTCTTTCACGCAATGGAGGAATGGAAATTACAGAAGTAGCAATTCGGTAGTATAAATCCTCTCTGAAAAGTCCTTTTTTTACCTGATCAAGCAAATCTTTATTGGTTGCAGCAATAATCCTGACATTTATTTTTTCAGCAGTATTCGAACCAACGGGTATAATTTCACTGTATTCTATAGCTCTGAGAAGTTTAACCTGAGCATTCATATCCATTTCACCGATTTCATCGATAAATAGTGTTCCGTTTTCTGCACTTTTGAAGTATCCATCGTGGTCTTTCACAGCACCAGTAAAGGCTCCTTTTTTGTATCCAAAAAGAACCGATTCAATTAATGATTCTGCAATGGCAGTACAATTGAATGCAAGAAATTTTTCATCTTTTCTGTTGCTTTCATAATGAATAAGGTGAGCGATAATTTCTTTTCCTGAACCATTTTCTCCGGTAACAAGCACACATTCATCAAAGCGGGCAAGGTTTTTTGCTTTATCTCTAACCTGAGTAATTTTTTTACTAACCCCAATAAAGTTTGTTCCTATTTTGGCTTCCAGCTCTTTGGATAATAATTTTGATTTGATTTCGTCAATCTCTGCCTTTTGTTTTTTATTGGTGTTGGAAAGGTCATGGTTTTGTTCTTTCAGTAAAGAGTTAACCCTTTTCAGTTCATTTTTTTGTTGTTCTATTATGTTCAGGTTTTCAAAGGCCCGAAGGCTGGAAGTGATAGAAGTAAATAACTTATTCTGTGTAGCTTCGGATTTTGCAATGTAATCATTGATTTCATATTTTTCAACAACTTCACGCTCTGGTGCTTCTTCTGGTTCACCGGTTCTTAGTATTATCTGGATATTTTGAGTTTCCGGATTGTTTTTTATGACCGGAATCAATTTCAGACCACTTTCATCCATAACAACATCCAACAGAACCACAGCAATATCCGGATGGGATTCAAGATGTGCTTTTGCACCCATATTGTTGAACGCTCTTAAAAGCTCAATACCTCTGTTTTTGTAATGAAAATTCTTAAGTGCAAAAATTGTGGCTTTGTGTACAGCTTCATTATCATCTACAACCAGTATTTTCCATTTATTGTCCTCCGTATTGTTGAGGTGCTCTTCATTGGCAAAGTCGTTAAATACTTCCATAAATATTTTCCTTTTGCATAAAATTACGAAAAAATGTGTTTTAAGTCAGGATTTCTTGTAGTTATTGAAACAAAAAGTCTCATTTATGAGACAAATGTTGCTTGTAGATTATTTGGCATAGTCATAATTAAGCATGCTAATGTGAAGGTAATCAGAAGAATGCAATGGCTTGTTGGGTGTGCTTGTATATATTGGTTTGAAAATTGAAACAAAGAAAGCAAGAAGCGAAATATAGCCAGATATAACACCACCACAATGACCGATTGAAGGCTGGCAAATTATTCAACAGAATAATTGTCAGCCTTTATGTTTAAATGCAAACAAGAATAATGTTCAGCATAACAGGAAAATTATATGTCAATGAGAACTTGTAAAATATTAATTATCATTTTATGGATTAGTGCCGGAGCAATGGCACAAAAAGCTCCGCAGATAAAACTAAAAGTATCCGATAAACAAGTAGAATATGGAGGAAGTATAAACATCTCCTGGAAGGTTGAAAAAGCACATGTTTTTTATTGCAAAGAGTTGAACAAGGAATTGCCCTTTGAGGGAAGCATGCAGATTAAACCCGATCATGATGGCATATATAGCTTTGTTGCCAAAAAGAGAAGAAAAACAAAGACAAGACGCATAAAGGTACATGTTACGAGACCTGAAATTGAATATTTTAAAGGAAGTGATAGTATCTCTGATGAAGGAACAGGATTTTTGTACTGGAGTGTAAAAAACGCAAGCCATGTAAAAATCCAGGGTATTGCTGATAGCCTGCCTGCTATTGGAAAGTATGAACTGGCAATAGATACTACAAGGGAATTCACCATATTGGTGGAGAATAGTTTTGGAATCCGTGATTCAGCAAGGATCACAATTCCAATTTGGTACGAAGAAGAGCTGCACCACCCGAATCGTGTAATGCTTGGCCAAAGTGCTTTTATTGATTTTAAATTCAAGAATGCTCGTTTTGTAAGTCGCCTGGAATCAAAAGAGGCATTTAATCCTTCTGATACTATTATTATAAAGCCCGAAAACCGGGAGAAAGTTAGTTTGCTGGTTCATAGAAATAATGGGCTTGTAGATACCAATGTGTTTTATGTTGATGTTATAATACCACAAATTGTTGAATTTAAAGGCACAGAAAATATCAGGAGTGGTCAGAAAGCTAGCTTAAGCTGGAAGGTAATAGGGAATGGCAGGCTGGAATTAAAAGGACAAAAGGATAGCTTGCCCGGCATTGGAAAAATAGATGTATTTCCTAAGAAAACAACCACATATACTTTACAGTATAGTAGCCATGGGAAAATAGAAACGGCAAAACATAAAGTAGTTGTTTACAAACGCCGTTTTGTGAAATCATTAAAGGGAAGAGAGGAAATAAATGATGATGTAAGAATTGATTTTGAAATATTTGCAACAGATTTTTCCCGGTATCCTAAGGAAGTAAAATTATATGTTCTGGCTGTTGATACAAACGGAAATTTTGTACAGAACCTGGCACCTCCTTACGCTGATAAGGGTTGTTCATCCAAGTATTTCAGAGGCCTGTTTGAGGATATTGCAGGAAAAGGTAATCAAAAGGTATATCGGTATTCTGTGAGAGAGATCCATGAAGAAAAGGAGAAAGTATACGATATCAATATCACACAGGACTATAGTGGCTCTATGGGTGAATACGTAAAGAAAATGGAAAGAGCTACAAAGCTTTTTATTAAGAAAAAGCATGAGAATGACCGGATATCCCTCGTTCGTTTTTCTGATAAGCTAAAAAGGGAGGTGCCTCTTTATGCGGATAAAAAAATATTGCTGGATTCTATAAAATTCCGTGGCAATTATGGAGGAGGAACAGCACTATATGCAGGTGCCGATGAGGGTTTGGTTACATTGGAAGAATCCAATAACGATAAGATGCAATTATTGTTTACTGATGGTTTCGAGAATTCTTCTT
>PKSZ01000158.1 GCA_002869425.1 Marinilabiliales bacterium | reverse complement strand
GAATACAATTTCTGCAGGAAAAGTTTGGAAAGGGGAATTTTGTAATAAAAGAAAAGATGGAAGTACTTTCTGGGAGTCGGCAACCATAACACCTGTGAAAAACAACAGCAATGAAATAACAAGTTATATAGCGATTAAGGAGGATGTAACAGAGCGAAAAGAAATAAAAGCATTATTAGACAAGCAAAATAAATTTTTGTCTGGAATTATCGAGTCGCTTCCATATCCTTTTTATGTGATTTCCTGTAAGGATTACAAAATAAAATATTCTAATAAGGCAGGAGGAAGTTTAAGAAAAGTTTCTCTTTGTTCTGAGATTGGAAATCATATTGGGATTGATACAAATGCGTGCAGTAAAAGCTGTCCAATTAAGAATAATTTCGATTATGCTCCAAGGGTTTATCAGGCAGAAAAGAATGGTGAAACAATCTATTATGAGCAGTTCTTTCATCCGATACATAATGATGAGGGTCAGGTTACAGAAATGGTGGAGTATTTTATTGATATTACAGAGCGAGTAGAAATAGAGAGAAAGATGCAGGCCTCTGAAAAGCGCTTTAAAGAACTGGTTCGTTTATTACCACAAACGGTTTTTGAAGTTGACGAGAATGATCAGCTTACATTTATGAATCAGTATGGTCTTGAAGAATTCAGGTATACAGTAGATGATATTACAGCAGGCATAAATTTAAATGAGCTCGTTCATCCAAATGAAAGAATAAAAATTAAAAAGAACAAAGAACAATTGTTGAAGAATCAGCCATTGGTGTTCAAAGAAATGTATATGCTGGATTCCAATGGAAGATCATTTATGGCAAGAATTTTTGTAAGTGGAATTCAAGAAGAAGGTCATTACTTGGGAGTCAGGGGTATCATTCTCGATATTTCTGCAGTAAAGGAAACAGAGTTTCAATTGTATAAAGAAAGGTCCTTGCTAAAAAGTCTGATAAACTCAATTCCTGATATGATATATTACAAAAGTGCACAAACAGGAGAATTTCTGGGATGCAATGAGTCTTTTGAAAAATTTAGTGAAATTCAGGGACGATCAATTATTGGACGGAAACCATCCAGCTTGTTTTCAAAAGAAACATTGGAGCTGGTGGAATATGCTGATGAAAAGGTACTTAAGCAAGGTCAACAGGAAAGAAAAACAATTGATTGTAAGGAATATGATAAGCATTTCGATTTGATAAAGGCGCCTTATGTTCACAATGGTGAAATTAATGGAACCATTGGAATCATGAGAGATGTAACTGAGCAGATGAGGAATAAGATGAAAATTCAACGACAAAAAGAGGAAATTGAATATCAAAAAGAAGAGATTGAAAAACAACATGATTTTGTTATTCAGCAGCGAGATCAGATTATTGAACAAAACAAAGAAATTACTGATAGTATAATGTATGCCAGCAGAATTCAATCTGCTCTTTTTCCTGAAGACGAGATTCTTTCAGATCATCTACAGGATCATTTCATACTAAATAAACCCAAGAATATTGTTTCTGGTGACTTTTACTGGATGGCTAAAAATGGTTCAAGAATCATCCTGGCTGTTGCTGATAGTACGGGTCACGGAGTTCCGGGAGCATTTATGAGTTTGCTTGGCATTACGTATTTGAGCGAAATTGTGGCCAATAATCAAAATTTATCCGCAAATATTATTCTGGACCAATTGCGTGAAAAGGTTATCAATAGTCTGCATCAGACTGGAGAAAGAGGCGATGTTCAGGATGGTATGGATATAGCCATGTTTATTTACGACTATGAGAACAAAGATCTCGAATATGCCGGGGCCAATAATCCGCTTTACATTGTGCGTAAAAGGAATCATACAAATGGTGCAGAGGCTCTGGATCTTCCGGATACCGAGAGGTGCAGGGTTAGCCTTGAAAACGGAAAGGCAAAACTTATTGAACTCAGGCCAGATAAAATACCGATTGGAATTCATGAAAATAGAGATGGCTTTCTTGCGCATAAAATAAAAATGCAGGATGATGATTGTGTGTATCTTTTTTCCGATGGTTATGTCGATCAATTTGGCGGAAGAGATGGAAAGAAATTTAAATTTGCTCAGTTTAGAAGATTGCTGATGAGTGTGCAGGACAAACCAATGAAGGATCAACGCTTTATTCTGGATTCAACGTTTGAAAACTGGATGAATTTTCCAGGAAAATATATACTTAAAGAGCAGGTCGATGATGTTTTAATTATAGGTGTGAAAATTTAATTCAAATCGTTCATGAATTTGAATTGATTGATCACGCATTCTGATGAACCCAATTTTTATTTTTGATTGAAATAGATATATGTATGAGTCAAACAAATTATAAAATTCTGGTAGTTGACGATAATTCAGAAAATGTATTTCTCCATCAGGCAATACTTGAAGAAGAGGGATATAACGTCATTACCGCAGCAGGGGGAGTGGCTGCACTCGAAATGGTGGAGCGTGAAGCACCCGATTTAATTCTTTTGGATATTATGATGCCGTATGTTGATGGGTTTGATGTATTGAAGAAAATAATTAATAATGAAAAAACCACACGAATTCCGGTGATAATGATATCATCTTTGTATAATGAACATTTTGCTGAAGCAAAACGAATCGGCGCAGTAGATTATATTGAAAAGCCCGTGGATATTCAGATGCTTATTTCAAAAGTCTCAAAAGCAATAAAAAACAAGAATTAGTATGTTTAGCGAAAAGTCAATTAGAAAACTTATTTTAGGGTTTGTTCTAGGTCTGCTTTTAGTTTTTGTAAGCTATATAGTAGGCATGGCAGCAAAAGGTATAGATATTTCTTTGCATAGTATCGCTGTTCTTCACGCGGATGAAGTGGTCTATTTTATTATAGATTTGTTACCGCTGTTTATGGCTGTTGTTTTCTTTATTTTCTACAATTCATGCTCTGTGAATGAGAAAAAAATGGGTTCGAAAATACAAAACCAGGAAGAGAAAACCGAGCGCATTCTTCATTTTATCAAGAATATTGGAAAACTGGAAGCATCCGATCTTAGATTGCTTGAGGAGGATGAGGTAGATAAGGCATTGCTTAAGTTGAACAACGAAATCGTTTCAAATAAAGAAGCACAGGAAAAAAGACAAAAGGAGGACGAACAACGCAATTGGGCCGCTAGCGGACTTGCTATGTTTGGAGATCTTTTACGACAAAACAACGACAACCTGGAAGAGCTTGCTTACCAGATAATTAGCAATCTTGTGAAATATCTGGGAGCAAATCAAGGTGGCTTTTTCATTCTTAATGAAGAAGATCCTAAAAATAAGTGTTTTGAGATGCTGGCTTGCTATGCATATAGTAGAAAAAAATACACAGAAAAAACGGTTGAGTGGAAAGAAGGCCTTATTGGAATGTGTGCATTAGAGAAGAATTCAATTTATCTCACTGAAGTGCCTGAAGATTACGTGGATATTACTTCCGGATTGGGAAAAGCAACCCCAAGATCTTTGTTTATTGTTCCTTTAAAGCTTAATGATATTGTTTATGGAGTGCTGGAAATGGCTTCTTTTGAAGAGCTTGAGCAATACCAGAAAGATTTTGTAGAAAAGGTCTCAGAATCCATTGCCTCAACCATCGCCAGTGTTAAGATAAACATTCACACTGCGAAACTCTTGAAGGATTCTCAGGAAAAATCAAAAATGCTGTCGCAGCAGGAAGAGGAAATGCGTCAAAATCTTGAAGAATTGCAGGCAACACAAGAGGAAGTAATACGCCAGGGAAAAGAAATGAAAAGGTTCAGCAATACGAT
>PKSZ01000422.1 GCA_002869425.1 Marinilabiliales bacterium | reverse complement strand
TTTAGTCAAAAAGATGTAGAATTCCCTGCCATTTATATGGTATTCTGTAGCTGTATCGGGGAGCAGTTTTTAAGTGCCTGATCATAGACTAGCCTTTTATTGCTCATATAAAAAAATATTAGAACAGATATTCATATCGCAATTACACCTAGTGTATTTACGTATAAAAAGCATGACCGGCTAGTAATGCTTCGTATCCCCCTCCAGACTTGCACCTTACTGAGAAAATTAAATCTAAAAAGTTTCCTTTTGTGAAAAATAATGGAACATAATGTGTTCTTGATTCGTACTAGATTTTAGTTTCTTATATATAAATTATTATATTTGAAATGGGATTGAGGAGAAGGTCGTTGCAAAAGGCTCAGTTTTAATGACCAATAACGGAGGAAGTTAAGTATGATAAAAGGGAGAACACAAGAAAAGAAATTTTCTTATAGCGGAATAAAACCTCAGGAGTATGTTATCAACAACAAGTTACTAGGAAGAAGTAAGGAAATGTATGTTTCTGATCTTGCCATTAGTGAAAACAATTTTATGGCTGTTGTATTTATTAAATTTTCATTGATTTTTTATTCAAATTTAGTATAGAAAATAATGTAGATGCAATTACATTTAAAACTAACTATATAGAAGCTGATAAATAAATAGAAACAATATAAACCATGAATTATGTGTAAAAAATGCAAAAACATTGAATTCGGTTTTACTTCCGAAAAATTCCCGGCAGGTACACATATGTGCCTTATTTATAGTAACGAAGAAGAAAGAGCTGCTGTGGTTTCAAAGTTCATTGATTCTGGAATAAAATGGAAGGAAAAGGTAGCCTATTTTGCACACAAAATGGATAAAAATGAGATGGATAAATGGCTTGAAAGTAAAGGGGTTTTCATTTCTGAAACGGATGTGGAAGTAATAAAAGCCAAAGAAATATATTACCCTGATGGAGAATTTATTCCTGGGACCATGCTCGATACTTTACAACAATTATACGATTCATCAAAAAAGGAAGGTTATTCTGCAGTTAGAGTATGCGGAGAAATGGTTTGGGCATTAGACAATATTCCCGGATCAGAACGATTAATGGAATACGAAGCAAAAATAAATCAATTGATGGAGTCACATCCGGTAACAGCCCTATGCCAGTACGATGCAAATAAATTTGACGGTGCTACTTTACTCAATTGCTTGAAGGTTCATCCTTATACTATAGTGAACAAACAGATAGTAAAAAATCCTTACTATTTAAGTCCTGAAGAATTTTTAGCTGAAAAAAAGTAGAAGATCATGCCGAATTCATCCATAAAAGAGCACATACGTACATTAAATCAAATTATTGCTTACGGAAACACCATTCCTGCCATACCCTATGGAGAAAAACTTGCTGAATTTGTTTATGAAGCGTTTAAAAGCATTAATAATATTGAAAGATGCACAGTATGTTTGAAACATTTGCCAAAATCAATTGGTAATTTATCAGATGAAAATTGTTCCAACTGTAAGTTCCCGTCTTCTCCGGATAAATATCCATGCGAATTAAAAAGTAAAACACAAGTTAAAAAAATTGTAATTGGTACATTTCAAAATGAATACGGACATATTGCCTTTGAAGTAAACCCCGATTTTTCAGACGAACTCCTGAGTATACTGCATAATTTTGCGAATACAGTGGCCATAACTATCGAAAATCATTTTCAAAAAAGTGAATTAAAAAAACAAAATTCAGAGCTGTCAGCTGCTAAGCAAAGGATTGAAAAAGATCATCAATTCCTCGAAAGACTTAATAATTCATTAATCAATGTAGTTTTCACTGTTCGATTTAGTGATAAGAAAATTAAATATGTAAACAATAGTATTAAAAATGTTTTTGGATATTTACCCGAGGATTGTGTAAATAAGAATACAAATTTTCTATATCCAGGTGAAGAAAATTATTCTGATTTTGGTAATAAATTGCAAAAGGCAATTGAAAATAATCAGGATTCCTTCACAACAGAACATATTTTTAAACGCAAAAATGGTGAAACGTTTCCAGCAGAAGTAACAACCACTTTTTTAAAAGAAAATGAAAATATAACCGATGTTATTTTCATAATAAATGATATTACCAAACGTAAGAAAGCAGACCAAGCGCTCAAAGAAAGCGAAGCACAAAAAGAAGCCATACTCAATGGTATTTCAGCAAGAATAGGATTTCTTGATACAGATTTTCGCTTTATTTGGACAAACAATGCATCAGCAAAATCGGTAGATCTACATCCCGATGAAATGATGGGCCAGCAATGCTATAGGCTTTGGGCTAACACTGAGAAAGTTTGTCAGGGATGCCCGGCAGAGAAAGCCATGAAAACAGGTAAAAAAGTATATAATACAGTTACTACTCCCGATGGAAAAATATGGGAGGCAAGTGGAAATCCTATTTTTGATTATAATGGAAAAATAATTGATGCTGTTGAAATAGCAAATGATATAACAGAAAAAGTAAAAGCACAACAAACAATCATAGAAAGCGAAGCAAAATACAGAAACATTGTTAATAAATCTACCGATGTTATCTGGACACAAGACCTTTCATTTCATACAACCTACATGAGCAGTAGTATTGAAAAAATGCTGGGTTACACTGTTGAGGAGTATATGGCAATGCCCGTGGAGAAGCGACTTCCTGAAGTTTCAATTCCTGTTGCGGTTAAACAACTTACGGAAAACCTGCAAAAAGTAAAAAACGGAGAAGTTGATGTTGAAACACATACATTTCATTTTGAAATGCTGCATAAGCATAAAAACGGAAAGCTTGCATGGGGTGAAGTTTATTGCTCGTTTTTATATGATGAAGAGAAAAACATTACAGGAATTCATGGGATAACCAGGGATATAAATGATCGAAAACAGGCAGAACAAGCGCTCAAAGAAAGCGAAGCGAAACTTCGTAATATATTTGAAAACAGTACCAGCTTGTTTTATTCACACACAGCAGAACATGTGCTGACATATCTAAGTCCGCAAGTACAGAAAATGCTTGGGTATACACCAGAAGAAGCTATGGTTAAATGGACTGAGTTGGCTTCTGATAACCCTATAAATGAGATTGGTTTTCAAAATACGGTTAAAGCAATTGAAACCGGCAAACGCCAACCACCCTACGAGTTGGAGTTGGTAAGAAAGGATGGTAGAAAGATTTGGGGAGAAGTGAGGGAATGTCCGGTGGTAGAAAAGGGCAAAACCATATCTATTGTTGGATCGTTTACCGATATTACCGAACGTAAAAAAGTTGAACAGGAGTTACAAAGAAGTGAGTATGTTTTAAATGAGGCGCAGAAGATATCAAATATTGGTTGTTGGGAATATAACACGGTAACAGAAGAAACTTATATTTCAGATAAAATATTTGAAATATATGGAATTTCCCAAAATAAAATGTTTAACCCGATGGAAGGAGTTGAATTCTATCATCCGGATGACAAACAGCTAGTTCTGGATTCTTTTACGAAGGCAATATCTGATGGCACACCTTACGAATTAGAAGTTCGTTTTATTAATGCAAGAGGTAAACATAGGTGGGTGAAAACGGCTGGTAAACCTATCTTTGAGAATGGTGAAATTGTAAAAGTATTAGGTATCTTGATGGATATTACTGATAGAAAACAGGCCGAACAAGCACTCAAAGAAAGCGAAACGAAACTAAAAGAAAAGAATGAAGTATTCAATACCTTATTAGAAAATCTTCAACATGGAGTCTTTATGGTTTCAGCTCCCAGTGGTAAACCCATACTTGTA
>PKSZ01000341.1 GCA_002869425.1 Marinilabiliales bacterium | reverse complement strand
TCTCCAGTGCAGGTTGGGCTAATTCTTTAAACGAGTCGAAGGGTGTTCCCATGTCCAGCTGGTTTCCTGATGAGTCAATGATGGTAAGGTCGACAGCAGCCCCATAATTATGCAAGGATCCAAGTGCTGGATTGGATAAGTATTTTCTCTTGATATTGGTGGGCATTTTTACCGAATCCCACATTAATTTTTGAATACTCTTGGGCCTCAGGGCATCCAAAATTAAAAAGCGATAATCTGGTACTGTATCTTTTAAATATTGATGAGCTTTATATAGCATTTCTGCGACATCTTTTTGCAAAAAAGCCCTTGAAAAATTCTGATACATATCCATGCCCACAAAATTGTTTGTATCAGAATATCTCATTTCTACAGAAAATGTAGAATCAAGCTGTTGAATGTCTACAAACACCAGATTTAGTAGTGCTTTTTCAAAATCAGAATATACTATTTTGGGTGCTATAATTGTATCTTTAGTGTGGGTTGTATCTATGGAAACAGAATCTTTGTGAAAAGTCGGGTTGTTATGAGTTCTTTCCTCTGAACATCGGGAAAATAAGAGTATAGACAGAAAAAATAATATGACTATTAAACCATAATATCTTCTATAATTTTTCAAATAATTTTGCATCTTTGAATTTGAATACTTGTGCAAAATAGTATTTTGAGTATTTTGTAACAAGCAAATACAATTAAGTTTTCTAATTTTAATTAACATATGATGAATAAGCTTAAAATTATCTTTCTTTTCATTCTACTTCCTGTTTTAGCAGGGAATCTTTATGCTCAGGATAAAATGCTAACCATGCGTGATGCAGTTGTTGGGCAGGTTTCTTATTTGTATCCACAGTATTTGAGTATGATTCATTGGAAAGATACAAAGAGTTTTACCCATGTTAAGTCTGATGCATTGGTTGCAGAAAGCCTGAAGGGGGGCTCTGCTAAAGAGGTAATTACCTTGGAAGAGATCAATGAGATTCTGAAAGCGGCTGGCAAGGATGCACTAAAATATATACCGCAATATAGCTGGAAAGATGAAGTGATTTTGTGCATGAAAAATGAAAATACGTTCATTGAAATAAATACGAAGACTAAAAAACTTGAGTTTTCAAATTCTTTTGATTCAAGAGGTGAAAATTCAGATAAGCATAAAACCGGAAGGGTTGCATATACCGTGGAAAACAATTTGTATATATCTGATGAACGTGAGCAGATATTTGCTGTTTCTGAAGAAAAAAATAGGGGAATTGTTTATGGTCAGGAAGTTCATCGTCGTGAATTTGGTATAAATAAGGGAACATTCTGGTCTCCAGATGGAAGTAAACTTGCCTTTTATAGGAAGGATGAGACTATGGTTTCAGATTATCCTATAGTAAATATTGAAACCCGTGTAGCTAGCCTTGAAAATATTAAGTATCCTATGGCCGGGATGGCAAGTCAGAATGTTACGCTGGGTGTATATTCTCTGGAAAATGAAGAGATTGTTTATATGAAAACAGGAGAACCTAAGGATCAGTATTTAACTTCTGTAACATGGTCTCCAGATGGAAAAAGCATATATATTGCTCTACTGAACAGGGAGCAGAATCATATGAAATTAAATTGTTACAATGCATCAACAGGTGAACTTGAGAAGACATTATTTGAAGAGAAAAACGATAGGTATGTTGAACCGCAGACACCCCTGATGTTTTTGAAAACTGATCCTGAAAAATTTATTTGGCAATCAAGAAGAGATGGTTACAATCATTTATACTTATATGATACGAATGGAAAACTTGTCTCTCAGATAACAAAGGGAGATTGGCTGGTAACAGATATCATTGGTTTTGATCCGAAGGAAGAATATTTATTTATTGAATCTACAGAGAAAAGTCCCATTGAAAGGCATGTTTATAAGATAAATATGAAGGATTACAGTAAGTCTGAAGTAACCAAGGAAGAGGGTGTGCATAAAGTGCATTTATCTCCCGATGGAAAATATCTCACTGATGGCTATTCTAATATCAAAACACCCAAAGTGATTAATCTTATTGATGCAAATGGTAAGAAGATTCGAAACATACTTACTTCTGATAATCCATTAAAAAATTATAAAATGCCGGAAGCTGAATTGATAACTATAAAATCAGCAGATGGAAAAACAGACCTGCATGGAAGGTTAATTAAACCTATAGATTTTGACAAATCAAAGAAATATCCTGCAATTGTTTATGTATATGGTGGACCACATGCTCAATTGGTGATGAACTCATGGCTTGGTGCTTCAAGGCTTTGGCAATATTTAATGGCTCAAAAAGGTTATGTTATGCTTACCATAGACAACCGAGGATCAGCCAATCGTGGATTTGAATTTGAGAGTGTTATTCACAGAAATGTAGGTGAACTGGAAATGGCCGATCAGATGAAAGGCATAGAATATTTACAGGAACTTGGTTATGTGGATATGGAAAGAATTGGAGTTCATGGATGGAGTTATGGTGGCTTTATGACTACCTCATTAATCCTGAATCACCCGGATGTATTCAAAGTGGCTGTTGCTGGTGGGCCGGTAATCGATTGGAGTTTGTATGAAGTAATGTATGGAGAGAGATATATGGATACGCCTCAAGAAAATCCTGAGGGGTATAAGAAGAATAATCTGGCTTTGCAGGCCAATAAACTGGAGGGTAAATTAATGCTGATACACGGAGCTATTGATCCGGTTGTGGTTTGGCAGAATAGCCTGAAGTTTATCAGGGCATGTGTTGAAAATAATAAGCAAGTTGACTATTTTGTCTATCCAAGGCATGAACATAATGTGTCGGGTATGGATCGAATTCATCTAATGGATAAAGTAACCAACTACTTCGAAGATTATCTTAAATAGGACAATTCGCTTTGTGAAATTCGAATAAACTCAGATATGTGCTACATATGCTTGCCTGATTGTTTACTTCTTGTTTTTTTCAATGTGTTTGAGCGCTTCTCTTTTACTGAGACCTGAAAGTTCATTTTCTTCAACAAATTTTTGAACTTTTTCAGGCATGCTTTTCGAAAGATCGCGTAATGCCCAACCAATAGCCTTCCTGATAAAGAATTCTTTATCGCCGGAACATCTTTTAATATAGCTGAACAACAATTCTGTATCTGTATTTTCTTTGTATCGGTTTTGGAAAAGAATGGCTGTTCTCTGTAACCACATATTGTCAGATTCTATCCACTTAACAGAATATTCCTGTATTAGTTCAGGAAATCGCTGAAGATGAGTGCCAATATGTTTAATGGCAATCATATCAACAGAATCCCACCAGGATTTGGTGACGATGAGTTTTTCATAGAATGTTATGAAATCTTTTGATGCTTTCTTACAGTATTTATTAAGAATCTCTATAGCTACATATTGAAATTCACGCTCTTTTTCCATCCATAAAGTCCATACAATATCTTCAATATTGGTTTGTTTTAAACTCCATGCAATAAAATTTTTGGAAAGTTCTGTTCTTGGCTTTTGCATGATTCCTAAATAGCAAAATAGCCCTTTCATATAAGCTTCTGTTTGCTTTGCTTTTTCAGGATTCTTGTTTTTTTCGAATATTTTCCTGAGTTCTTCTATCTCTTTCATGTATTTTGGATTGACAAAATGACTTATTGATTCAATTTTATAGTGTCAAAATTACATTAATTGTTTGATATTCAAGTCAAAATGGCATGATTATTTTTGAATTTCCAATTGGTTAGGATTTTGTTCGTGCAGAGGAAAATATAAAATATTATGAATTTAGATCAATTTACAATAAAAT
>PKSZ01000340.1 GCA_002869425.1 Marinilabiliales bacterium | reverse complement strand
GAAGAAATCGCTTTAGGAGCCATCGAGGATGCAGCTCTTGACGTAGCCGAAGAACTTACTTCAGGCGATGATCTCGATATGAACCTTGAAGGATTAGGAAGTATCGATGATGAAGAAGAACTAATTGAAGATCTGGCAGAAGCTGAAGAGCTCTTGCTAGGAAGATTTGTTCTTGTAGATGAAGAAGAAGCAGAACAGTCAATTCAACCCGAAGAGGTTAAAGCTTTCAAAAAAGGATTGTTGCTGAACCAGGTAAGAGATGCTTTATTGCATCTTCGTTCAGATGAAAACAAGATGAATCCTATCATCAATTCTGAAAAGGAAGTTCGATTATTGAAAGATATAATTGAGTCCTGGAATAATGATGAAGCGGCTCTTGAAGCACTGAATATTGCAATTAATTCATCAGTTGTATATAAAAACTTTTACAAAGCTCTCAAAGCTGGTCTGGAAGATGCATCTGGTTTGAAAGGTTTAGGAATAGTTGCTGATGATGATGAAGCAATTCATCTTGCTGCTGTATCAGATTCTCTCGGTAGAATTAAACTAAGAAAACTTAATCTTAGAAAAAAGCTCAAAAAATTTAAGAAGAAACTTAGACCAAAAAATGTCTTCAAAAAAGTTGCTCAAAATCTCAAAAAGTTTTCTCCTACAGCTGCATCATTGCGTGTTACTGCGCTTGCACTGATTAGAGCAAACACAAAGCAGATTGCTACAAAACTACGTGTAGGTTACTACTCTCCCAGCGAAGCAAAAATGAAAGGATATTCATCTGCTGAGCATGATAGATTTGTTAAAGCAAAAAACAAAGCGGTAAAACTCTGGAAAAAAGCTGGGGGCAGTGAGAAAAGCTTTAAAAAGTCGATTATGGCCGGAGCGGGTCGAAAAAATTCTGAAGTCCGTGTTATTGGTCAGGTAGGAGTATGGCCGGCTATCATTGGAGCAATCGTTTCGCTCGTAGAAAAACTTGTTGTAGCAATTAAAGATCGAAAAGAAAAAAAAGCAGCGGAAGCAGCAGCGGCACCAGCGGCAGATTCTGAATATGAAGAAACATCAGCTGAAGTAATCGATACAACTGAACTTGACACCTATGAAGAAGATACAGAGCTTCAAACTCCAAGCGGAAAGAAAGTAAAAATTTCAACCAACAAGCAAGGAAAAAAAGTTGCAACAGATCCTGACACAGGAGTTGAAGTAAATCCTGAAACAGGTGAACCTGAAGGAGCAAAGAATAAGGCCATGAACTTTTTCAAAAAGAACAAAGTTCTTGTTATCGTAATTGCTGTTGTTCTTACAATAGGCATAATTGCATTAGTGATCTGGATGCGTAAAAAGAAAGCAGACAAAAAGAGGACGAACAGGCTTCGCGGATTGAAGGGTGCAAGAACCAGGAAGGCGAATGCGCTTGCAGGTTATGAAAGCACAAAAAAATCTGGGTCCCGAACAACAGTTACTTACAGTAATAAAAAAGCAGCAAAGAAGTCTGGCCAGCTTATGGGCAAAAAAAGGACAACAAAAAAGCGTAAAGTAGGCGATAGTGCTTACATGAAAAAGGTTACAGCGAAGGCTCGTGCATACAGGAAAAAACATCCAAATGCAAAATGGTCTACAGCTCTTTCTTACGGACATAAGCAAACAGCTGCTTAAAACATAATAAACCTGTTACTCAAGTACCATTAAACAAGTAATCAATAAGTTAAATTAATAATTACACAGTCATGGAAAACGACATCATGCAAATGACACCTGAAGAGGTGATTTTGGCCGGACTAGGCCGCGGACCTATCGATAAAAATAGGGTGAGTACAATGGGTGCTTCTGCTTTCAGAAAGCAGGTAATCGAAAGAATTCCAACGCTTCCAAGACCCGTACAGGATAAAGTGAAGCAGAACATGGCCCAAATGGGCGATAAACAGTATTTTTCTGTTGTAAGTTTATCTGGAACAGCGACTGATCTTCTTGAAAAGAACCAAAAGAGTGAAGACGGTGTAAGGAATATCGATGATGCTCAGATTGATGAGAATACATATTTCTTACTTCAGTCAATTTCTTTGCAGTACAGAACAGGAACATCAGGAAAATTCGATGACCTTTTACCAGCTGCTCTTTCAGAAGCTGTTTGGAGCTTTAAAGTTAAAAACCGGGAATTGTTCTATAAGAACCCTGTTGACATGTTTGGAGAGCCTTTGTTTGGGTATAATTCAAACAAACCGCTTGGAACCTATGTCCTTAACAACCCGAAGTGGATTGAACCAAACCAAACTCTTGCTTTCGAAATCGAAGATGCTGCTTCAACTCTATCAGGAGATGTTAAGCTTAAGCTGATTGGTACAGAGATCAGAACATTTTAAGATGAAGCGCTTCGGCGCTTCTCTTTTCTAATTCATAATAATTAAAATCTCATACCATGGCAGAACAGACATATTTACAGAAAGCAAAAAACATGCTGGAATCACTTTCCGCAGATGAAAGAATTTCACTTGCCCAGGCAATTCGCCAGGATGCAAACCTATTAAACGCGATTAATGGCGTTTTAGGTCCAAACGACTCTTTAGCTCCGCATGGTTCAATAACCGGAACTGTTGATGATGGATCTGATCCACTTGAAAATGTTAAGGTTATTGCAACAAATGGTGATGAAACCTATGTTGCTACAACAACATCAGATGGTACATATCAGCTTGATGTTCCGGCAGGTACATACAGTCTTTTATTTGCTATTGCATCCTACGATGTAGCAGCAGAAGCTAGTGTTGAAGTTACTTCAGGAGCAACTACTTCAGAAACTGATAAATCCTTAACAGCTGACGTATAGTGAGAACAGCAGTATTAAAAGCAAACACAGACGGAGAATCCCTTTGGGTAAGGGATTCTTCTTCTGGTGAGCTTACACCAAAAACCTCTTCAGACATTATTGTCTTAGAAAATACTAACTCTGATAAATGCAGAGTTTACCCAAACACAAGAAAAAACGGGATTGTAGTTAGGCCTAGATAGTGTTAACACAATCACGTCAGAACCGGGATGATGGACCAGTGTCCTGGAACAAATCTGTTAACAAAAGAGCAGCAGCTCGAGCTGGCCAGGAACTAAAAATGTTAACAATGCGACCACCAAGATATATTTTATTTCTACTGTTCATATTACTATCATATACTAGTATGTCTCAATACGTTGTAACCGTTGGAGAATACGGAGATACACTCGAAACAGAACAATTCCAGGTTGTAGATTCAAACGGAACAAAAATATTCGCTTTTCACGATACAACCTTTTTCTTATTCTCAGGATCTGACTCGGTAAGAATACAAATAGACAGTACAGGGAGACTTTCTATTATAAATGACTCATCTGTTACAATTAATAGAAGCCTTGAAGTAGGAGAAACTTTCGAAGATAAAGAACTTACATATTATGCTCCTAAATCTTATTACAGAGGTTCTATTGCAGCTGGAAATGATAGCTATTGTAATGCTCCCAATTCTTATGCACACGGACAATACTGTTTAGCTTCTGGAAACCTTTCGTTTGCATCAGGATCGAGGGTAACGGCATCCGGGCCCGGATCATTTGCAAGAGGATCCCAGTTACAAGCAACTGGTACAGGATCGATTTGTATTGGTTTTAATGTACATTCCTCAGGTACAAGATCTTTTGCTGGCGGTTATGGACGAAACGATACGATTACCGGATCAGGAGCATACGGTTTTACATACACATATTTGGATGGTCCTCTTACAAATTATGAAGGCAACGCTGCAACTTCTTCTGTATTAATCGGAGNCTTACAATGCAATAATAGCAGGATCTAATAATTCAATAGATTCATCGATAACAAACACATCAATTATTGCAGGAAAAAATATAAATGCAAGTCTTTCTAATACTGCATATTCAAATAATTTGAGCCTTACAAATAGCATTTTTTCGGGATCAGCTGAAATGATAAATTTTAGCGATACTACTAATATACAAATTAGTAAAAATATTTATTTTAAAAATTCTCTTGGATTAATACAATTTGCAGGCAACATCAATAATAGTATTCAGGAGGAAACGACCGGCGGTTTAAGAATAAATGCAAACTCAAATATAGGTTATTCAATAGCTGGTGCCACTAGACTTGTTTTGAGCTCAAGTTTGTTATATCCGAATTCTGATTTGGGTATTGATCTTGGAAGTAATTTAAGAAGATTTCGTAATCTTAATACAGGCGGTTCAATTTACAACGGCACAACAGAATTAATCAACCTAACAAGTACAAGCCTCGTATCTTTCAAAACTCCTATTGCTATTGATGCAAACAACATAATAGACCTTGATGGAGGTAATTCCACTGAGTATATACAGGGAACAGGAAGTACGATTCAAATACGCGCTAATGGATCTCTTATCTGGCAATTCTCTACGTCAAGTAATACAAGTTACGCTGACATAAGAATAACAGGAGGTAGAGACATTTTCTCCGTTGTTGATTCAAGTGGAAATCTTGGTAAAACAGGATCTCGCTGGAAAACAGTTAATCTAGCTGAAGGCATATATAATGATGATACATTATTGATACACACATTAAAAGATTCAATAGATATCTATAAGCCAGTAGGCAATGTTGAAAACAGGTGCGAACTATACGATACAACTGCAAATACACTTACAATAAGTGTTGCAGACACATACACTACAATAACAGGATTATCTATAGATGAGTATCAGGGAGGAACTGTCACAGATTCATCATATACACCTGATCAAGCCGGATTATATGAAATTGAATTTAATGCATATGGAACACACTCTCAGAATGCTAGTGATGTGCATATTTCTCTTTTCGTAAATGATGTTGAAAACAAAAAATGTGAAGGTGCGCGTTTGATAAAAACAGCAAATGATTACGGATCCTATTCAGGTGGAGCACATATCCGTTTACAAGGTACTGAAGAGCTTAAGTTTAGAGGAAAATCAGCCAATACAGGAACTATAACAAACGATGTATTGAATTTTAGAATAAAACGAATCGATGATTAATATGGAAAAGAAAGAAAGATACTTATTTATTGCAGCAATCATAATTGTTGCATTAAGCTTTGCGGTTTATATAATGCTATTTTTTGTACAAGTACCTAGCGAAAACAAAACTGTAATTGATTTTGCTTCAGGCATACTCTTCGGCACGGGATTTACGATGATTATTCAGTACTATTTCGGAAGTTCAGACGGTTCCAGGGAAAAAAACTCAATGTTGAAACAAAATACCTCAAAAAATGAAACACAATAAAATAAAGGTACAAGCAATTGTTAAGGCTGTATCATCAGACAGTCGACACAGTGTTAAAGTTGAAACTGATAGCGATTATAAATACATAATCGGCATTGCAGCAAGTCCTTCACTGCCTTCAGGAGTTATAATTGAAGACTTTAAAATTAAGAATGAAAGCATTTTTGAGGATGATATTGAAGTTCGAATCATTCAATCATCTACAAACGTTTCTTGTGATCATCGTTTTTTCACTCTTTTCAACCCTCGAGAAGTAAACTCAGATAATGTTTCTATTGATTTTAACGATCCTAATTATTCCTCTGCATACAATGCGTATTTCTACATTTTATTGACAAATGTTAAGCCTGAATAATGAAGCGAATAAAAACGATATATTCTGCAACTATTGAATCTTTAGATATTGAAGAAATCAGATACACAAATGATTTTGGATCTTATCAAAGAGTTGAAGCAATTCAGGTTCCAGAAAACTGTATAGTAAATATAAGTTTCAAAGATATATCGATGCAATTCGAAAATATCGAATTTGGCTCAAATACAAATTCAGCACCGAATAGAAGGTTTATAAAAGTTGATCAGAACTTATGTAAATCTGATATATACGGTACAATAAAGAATCTAGGTGAAAGATCTGCTGATATGAAAATATACCTTATCATAAGTGATAATGTTAACAAAAATGAGTACCGGTCAGCTGCCAGGGAAGATAAAGTGTTAACAGAATGTCCTTTATTAACTGAAGCTCGATCTAAAAACTGTTAACAAAAATGGAAGTAAAAGATTCATTGTTAGTAAAGTTCATAGAAGCAGACTTAAAAAAAGTATGTGCTCAAGACTATTTTATAGAAGACTATGAAATTGAACTGACTGCAAAATCAAATATAGAAGTAAAATCCAACGAAATAGTTTATATATATTTCGTAGATGTTACAGCATCAGCAGATTATTCTATAAAGATTACTTCTGGATTATCAGGTGTACAGTACGCAAAAAGCTTATTTGAAGAAACAAATCATCAATCAAACTTAATAAGTAAGCACATAGACTACATTACTATTCAGGTTAGCGGAACACCAACATTCACAGTCAAGTATTTAAAATTAAAATATTTCAAACGATGAACACCCCAGGTCAATATACAATCGATCAGATTGCAAAGCTTGTAGGCCTAGCTCCAGGATGGAGCCTAAAAGCAGCGCAATATAATAGTCAAATTGATTTTGGAAAAGGCAAAGAAGAATTTCTTGAAGCAATAAAAAAACTACAAAACGAAGGATATGAAGGATTGCCAGTTGTCTTGAAAGCAGGGAATATTAATGCAGATGGAACAATTGCTAATAATGCACCTTCTCAGACATTTATCATTCCTCCAGGTGAATCAGAAAACGAAACACAATACATTGAGCTTATACCTACAACTAATAAAAGTTCAGGACAACAGCAATTTTATGGTTTCCCTGCTCCTTCTAATCATCAACAATCACAACCTCAACAAAGCTATGCTGGGATGCCGGATCTTCAAGGCTTGCTTACAAATCAATTATCAAACATCAAGAGCGAGTTTGACAGCGCAATTGAGAGAAACAACACGATGTGGGAACGCAGGATGTTAGAGGAAGAGCGAAGAAGAAATCAACAGGAAATTGAAAGAAAAAATGAAGAGCTTGCAAAAAGAGAAGCAGAGCTCGATGAGAAAGAAAAGGAGTTAAAAGATAGGCAAAGAAAAGTACTTGGAAATATCGGTGAGGTTGGAACAGAACTTCTTGATATGGCTGCCGAAAAACTAAGAGGTAAAGATTCAAAAAAAAAAGATGAACTAAAAAAGGAAGAAAC